>JAWKNW010000069.1 GCA_041391505.1 Rhodothermales bacterium | reverse complement strand
CTTCGTGGGTCAATGCCAGCGAAGTATGTAAAAGCGTGCTCCGCTCGACACGGCGCGTGCAAATGGGCGATCTATCGGAAACGGGGCGGGGACTCGTGGGGAGATTCCCCACAAAGCCTTGTATACCTAGCAGCACGCTATTGGTGCCTGCAAGACAAAAAAAATTCCGGGTTCGAGCGAAGCCGACGTCCGCACGCGCGGCTCGGCATTCGGAACCGCTTCCCGCTTGCATGTAGGGCAAAATGATATGATCTTTCCCTGCCCGTTTCCTGATACCCGTTGATTCATGATGTTTCGTCGCCAGATCCTCTTCGCCGCCACGCTCAGCCTGGTGGCCGCCGCCTGCTCATCAACCCCGCGCGCGATGCCGGAAGCCGCGCCGATGGCGGCATCGGAAGCCGGCCCCCGCATCGTGGGCGGCGTGGCGGGGCTCGCCATTCCCCCGGAAGACACCGTTACGGCGGGCCCGGCCATCGTCCAGGCCTCGGTCGACCAGGAGCTGCGGCGCTTCAGGCTTCCGCCAGGCTACCGGCTCGAGCCGGTGCTCACCGAGCCGGCGATCAAGGAGCCGGCGGCCATCGCGTTCGACGGCAACGGCCGCCTCTTCGTCCTCGAACTCCGCGGCTACATGCAGGACGCGGACGCGACGGGCGAGCTGGATCCGGTCGGACAAATCTCGATGCACGAGGATGTCGACAACGACGGCGTCTACGAGACGCACCACGTTTTTGTCGACGGCCTCGTCTTCCCCCGCTTCGTGATGCCGTTCGGCGCCAACAGCATCCTCACCATGGAGTCGAACGAGGACGAGGTCTACCGTTTCACGGACACCGACGGCGACGGGCGGGCGGATAAAAAAGAGCTGTTCACGACCCACTACGGGCGGTCGGGCAACGTCGAGCACCAGCAGGCCTTCCTCTACTGGGGGATGGATAACTGGATGTACAGCACGTACAACGCCTTCCGCATCCGCTGGACGCCCGACGGGATCCTGCGCGAACCGACCGGCTCGAACCGGGCACAGTGGGGCGTGACCCAGGATAACGAGGGCAAGATCTGGTTTCAGGGCGGGGCGAGCGGGTTGCCGTCGTACTTCCAGTTTCCGATCCATTACGGCAACTACGACGTCGACCAGCCCTACGCGGATGGGTTCAAGGTGCCGTACGGTCTCGCCGGCGTGGGCGACTTCCAGCCGGGTCCCGGGGCCTCCCGCCCGAACGGCACGCTCAACGAGGTGACCGGCTCGGCCGGCAACGACATCTTCCGCGGTCACCGCCTGCCGGCGGACCTCGTGGGTCATTATTTCTACGGCGAACCCGTTGCCCGCATCGTCCGCCGCGTCGAGCCCGTCGTCACCGAAGGGCTCACCCGGCTCCACAACGTCTATCAGGCGGATTCGTCGGAGTTCATCCGCTCCACCGATCCCCTCTTCCGTCCGGTCGACCTCGCCACGGCCCCCGACGGCACGCTCTACATCACGGACATGTACCGCGGCATCATCCAGGAGGGCAACTGGACCCGCAAGGGCAGCTTCCTCCGCGCCAAGATCGAGCAGTACAGCCTGGACAAGAACATCGGCCACGG
>JAWKNW010000068.1 GCA_041391505.1 Rhodothermales bacterium | reverse complement strand
GCGCAGCAGGCGAAATGCGCGCATGCCAGCGTGATGAATTGCGGGGTGCGCAGTGCCTGCGCCGCGGTCCATTCGATCTGCGGCGCTGTGTCGGCGCCTGCGCTCGCGCCGGCGGTAGCTTGCGGCGCCGGCCGTATCAGGAAACAGGCGGGGATCAGCAGCGCTGTGGCGGCAATCCCGATCACGAGCATGGCGGTGCGCCAGTCATAGGCCGATATCAGCATGCTGGCGGAAGGCGCGACCGTCACCGGCGACACGCCCATGCCGGCGGAGACCAGCGCCACCGCGAGGCTGCGATGGCGGTCGATCCAGGCGCTCGCCAGCGCCATCATCGGCGCGTAGAAGGCGCCGGCGGCAACGCCGATGAAGACGCCGAAGCAAAGCTGGAACTGCCACAGCTCTTGCGCCTGGCTTGCGCTGACGAGCCCGATGCCGAGCAGGACGCTGCCGGCGAGCACCACGATGCGGGTGCCGTAGCGGTCGGACAGCGAGCCCCAGACGAAGGCGGCAAGCCCCATGAACAGGAAGTCCAGCGTCGCCGCCGCCGACACCCCGGCGCGCGACCAGCCCATCGCTTCCGAGATCGGCGCCAGGAACACCGCCAGCGACAGCATGGTGCCGAAGCCGATGCAGGTCATCAGCGCCCCCGCCGCGACGATGACCCAGCCATAGTCGAACCGCGAGGTCTGGGTCATGGGTTTCCTCAGGCTCTTGTGTTGTTGGTTGGCGCGAGGGGATGGTGGCCTATTCGCAGTGAGAGGGCAACACGACAGGCAGCATCCCCCTCATGCGGGGATAAGGCGATTGTGAGTTGCGCTCAGCGCGCCAGTCCGAGCACCACGAGCAGGGCCCGATCAAGTTCCTGTGTCGTCTCCGAGTCGAGATGGCCAATAACGCTCCGAACGCGGTCGCGTCGAAGGGCGACCATCTTGTCCGTCATGATTTGTGAGCGGAGTCGGAGCCCGTTCGACGGGCCGGCTTCGATTGTGGGCCGCAGCGGCAAATTCGCTTGAACATCCGAGGAGATCGGGCAGATGAAGATCGTCGTCAGATCCTTGAATTCATCAGCCTGCACAACGATGCCGGGTCGAGGCCGTCCCAAATCGCCGGGAGAGACGATCAGCACGACGTCTCCACGCTTCACTTCCACTCGCTCCAGTCGTACGTAGCTTCGATCCAGGCGTCGACGGCTTCATTGTCGGGATGACGTGCCATCAGCTTGGCTTGCCGACGAAGGTCTGCACGAACCTTCGGATCACGCAGATCCGGAACCCAGTGCTGGATCGGACGCAACCCCGATGCACGCAAGCGCTCTCGCCGGGCTGCCATTCGTTGCCGTGGGCTACGAGGTGAGGTCTTTTTCGTCTTCTTCGGGCTAGTGGCCATAAGCTATTGTAACATGTTACGATGAAAACTCAAGTCGAATGCTGGGGGAGGCCGTATGACGCGTTTTTGGATTGTTGCCCCAAATGCAGTTAGCCCAACGGAAAAGTTTGAAGCCGCTTGGGAGTTCGACTTAGCGAATGGGGTCATCTCGATTGGGTGGCCCGGACTAGGTAACGTCCTCGAAATGAGCAAAGACGAGTTAAGTGCGGCTGTAGCGCGTCAATACCCCGACAAGCCGCCTCAGACCAAGAGCTTAATCTCAAACGTGCTCTGGGCATTCT
>JAWKNW010000067.1 GCA_041391505.1 Rhodothermales bacterium | reverse complement strand
GCTCGGTACAAACCGTAACCCGACACCTTGCCGTGATGGATGCGCTCGGTATAAACCGTACCCCGACACCTTGCCGCGATGGATGCGTGTGGTCAAATCCCACACGATGCCCTATTCAACGCGCGACCTACGCAGCCTTCACCATCGCCATCAGCGCTTGCGCCAGCGTCTCCTCCGTGTCGTCCCGCGCCTCCACCCGAACCAGCCGGGGGCATTCGCCGGCCGCCGGCGCTTCATAGCGCGCGGCGAGCGTCTCGAAGTCATCCAGGCGGGCGTCCGACACCACGCCGGTCTCGCGGCTTCGCCGCGCGAGCCGCGCGCGGATGGCCGCATCGGAGGCGGTGACCTCGATGAACAGGCAGGGCACGCCGGCGGCGTCGAGCGCCGCTCGCAAGGCCTGGCGCGCATCCTGCCGGCCGTAGGTGGCGTCGAGGATCGTGCTCTTCCCCTCGGCGGCCCGCCGCACCGCCCGGTCGCGGAGCGCGGCATAGACCGCCTCGGTGCGTCCGGGCGCGTACAGCCACTGACGCACGTCGGGTGCGCTGCGCTCGAACAGCGGTACGCCGGCGTCCTCTTTCCGGATGCGATCCGAGGAAACGACCTCGACCGCCAGCGCCTCCCCCAGCCCCCCGGCCAGGGTGCTCTTTCCGGCGCCGATACGGCCCATCACGACGACAGTCACCGGCCGCGCGCCGAGCGTGGCGTACCGGAGCGCGAGCCGGTAGTAGCGCCGGGCCCGGTCCCGGCTCGCGGCGCGTTCAGACTCCGGCACCTCGGGCTCCTCGCTGCGCATGCTTTCCACCTTGGCGCGTACGTAGGCGCGGTAACAGGTGTAAAATTCGATCACGTCGCGGAGTCCGGGGTCGTTCAGGGCGTGCGCGATGCGATCCGTGACATACCGCGCCAGATCGTGCCGGCCGTTGAAGTCGAGGTCCATCGCCAGGAACCCGATGTCGCTGGCGACATCCACCGCCCGGAGGCGTTCGCTGAATTCGATGGCGTCGTAGATGCACAGGCCTTCAGGGCCGGCGTGGATGTGTTCGAGCCGCAGGTCGCCGTGGCCGTCGACGATGCGTCCCTCGGCACGCCGGCGTTCCAGCACGTCGCCCCGTTCGGCGTAGAACCGCCGGGTGTAGGCCTGTATGGCCTCGTACGCGGCGCGGGGCACCAGCCGGCCGGCGTAGACGGCGGTCTGGTCGAAGTTCTCGTCGGTGTTGACGCGCAGCGCCTCGACGGTGCCCCAGCGGGAAAGGTCGGCACGCGCGGCATCGGATCGGTAGAAGCCGACGAGCGCATCCACCACCCGGTCGATGTGGCCGCGGGTGAGCGTGCCGGCTTCCAGGAGGGTGTGCAGGAAATGCCTGGCGTCGAGTTCCTCCATCGTCACGGCATAGTCCACGATCTCCCCGTCGTCCCCGAACCGCAGCTTCCCGTCACAGCGCGACAGGGGCGTGACGCCTCGGTAGATGCGCGCGCAGAGCCGGCGATTGATCCGCACCTCCTCCTCACAGAAGTGTTTGCGCCGATCGAGCGTGGTGAAGTCGAGGAACCCGAAATCCACCGGTTTTTTGACCTTGTAGACGTACGGGGACGCGATCGCGACGAGCGAGATGTGCGTCTGCACGATCCGCACCGAGGCCGGCGCGTGCGGATACGACGCCGGGTCGGCCAGGAAATCGGTCAACTCGGCCAGGTCTGGGGGAGGGCGGTCTGTGGTCATGGGTCACGGATCCTCGGTCAACGCGTGCACACCTTCCCGGGCTTCGACGGATAGACGGGGCGCCGGTTTCTCCATCCAGGTGAGGAGCGCCGGCAAAAAGGCGAGCGCGGCGATGAGGGTCATGCTGATACCCAGGACGGCCAGCGTGCCCAGCGACCGCATGCCGGGATGCATCGAAAACAGAAGCCCACCAAAACCGACGATGGTGGTCATCGCGCTCATGGTGATATGCTCGCCGGTAGACCGAAGCACCCGGCGGATGGATCCCGGGCCTTCCTCCAGATAGCGGTGGACGATGTGGATCCCGCTGTCGTCGCCGATGCCGAGCACGGTGGGGAGCACGACGAGATTGTAGAAATTCAGCTTGAAATCGAACAGCGCCATGATGCCGAACATCCACATGAAGCTGGATGCGAGCGGGACGAGAGCGAGCAGGACCCAGCGCAGCCGGCGCAGGATGATGATCTTGAATAGCACGATGAGGAGCACGGTCAGGCCGATCATCACGGGAGACTCATCCTGCATGAGCCGCAGCATGTCCGACGCCACGATCGAGGTCGAGCCGGCGTGATACGTCCGCCCATCAGGCGTCCTGACCACGCCGACATCGTCCGCGAACTGCATGGATCGGCGACCGTCGGCCAGGCTGCCGATGGGATAGACGATGACCAGCGTGCCCAGCTCGCCCTGTTTGGATGTGAAGGGGCGCCGGATGAAATCGGGAATCTCATCGTCGCGGATCGGGGCGGTCGTGCCGGCGGCGTCGACCAGGAGCGCGAGGTAGTCGGAGTCCGACGAGGCCAGAAACGGGTCGCCCAGCAGGTTGCGGATGTGCGCGATCCGCGCCAGTTTCGCGGCCTGCGTTGCCGGCTGCATCGGAAAACGGTCCTGCAGGGTTTCGACGGACCGAATGGTGGGCGAGACGGTGTCAGCCGCCGCGCGCTCGCGCAGCACGCCGGCAACGGCCAGCGCCTCGTTCGGATGATCGACCATCACGTACGCGGCGTTACGCTGGCCGCGGGTGGAGTAGACG
>JAWKNW010000066.1 GCA_041391505.1 Rhodothermales bacterium | reverse complement strand
CCGCTCGAGAACGGGTCGCTCGAAGGCTACCGCTTGATCCAGGTGCCGCTGACCACGCTCACGCGGGAGACGCTGAAGGATTCGGGGCTGAACACGAAGGAAATCGACCGATCCAAGAACATGTTCGCGCTCGGGTTGAGCCTGTGGCTCTTCTCGCGTCCGATGCAGCCGGCGATCGACTGGATCACCAAAAAATTCGGCAAGAAGCCGCAGATTCTCGAGGCCAACCTGAACCTCCTGAAAAAAGGCTTCCACTATGGCGAGACGACGGAGGAGTTCGTCATTCGCTACGAAGTGAGCCCCGCCAAGCTGAAGCCGGGCCGGTACCGCGCTATCCAGGGCGCCCAGGCGCTGGCGCTGGGGATCGTGGCGGCGAGCCAGAAGAGCGGGTTGCCGATCTTCTATGGCGCGTACCCGATCACGCCGGCGTCGGACATGCTCCACGAGCTGAGCCGCTACAAGAACTTCGGCGTGATGACCTACCAGGCCGAAGACGAAATCGCCGCAGCGTGCGCCGCGCTGGGCGCGAGCTTTTCTGGTGTGCTGGGCGTGACGGCGAGCAGCGGTCCGGGCATCGCGCTCAAGAGCGAAACGCTGGGTCTCGGCATCATGACCGAGCTGCCGATGGTCGTCATCAACGTCCAGCGCGGCGGCCCCTCGACCGGGCTGCCGACCAAGACCGAGCAGAGCGACCTGCTCATGGCGATGTACGGCCGCAACGGTGAGGCGCCGATGCCGATCGTCGCGGCGAGCACGCCGGGCGACTGCTTCTATGCGGCGTTCGAGGCCTGCCGGATCGCGGTGACCTACCGCACGCCGGTCATGCTGCTGTCGGACGGCTATCTCGCCAACGGCTCCGCGCCCTGGCTCGTGCCGGATGTGGCGTCGCTGCAGCCGATCGACCCGGGCTTCATCGACAAGCCCAACGGCAAGGTCGAGGATGAGGACGTCTTCCTGCCGTATCAGCGCAACGAAAAGACGCTGGCGCGTCCGTGGGCGCGCCCTGGCACCGCGGGGCTGGAACACCGCCTCGGCGGGCTCGAAAAGCAGAACGTGACGGGCAACGTCTCCTACGATCCGGCCAACCACGAGTACATGGTGAAGCTCCGGCAGGAGAAAGTGGACCGCGTCGCGCAGGATCTGCCGGCATCGACCGTCTACGGCGATGCGTCGGGCGACGTCCTCATCGTGGGATGGGGTTCGACGCGCGGCGCGATCGAACTGGCGGTGGACCGCGCGCGGCAGAAGGGACAGACCGTGGGCAGCCTGCATCTGCGCCACATCAATCCATTGCCGACGGACCTGCCCGCGATCTTCGCGCGCTATCGCCATCTCATCGTTCCCGAGCTGAATAACGGCCAGCTGGTGCGGATTCTCCGCGACAAGTACCTGCTGCCGTTTGTCCCGCTCAACAAGATCAAGGGTATGCCCTTCAAGGCATCCGAGATTAATGCCAAAGTGGACGAGGTGCTGGGCTAACGCCCGGCACGCCACGCGTCACGAATCGTCAGTTCGAATCGCCATGCACGATCAGCAAGATTCCCAGCAACCCCGCAAACCGACGTTGCCACCCGGCGCTCAAAAGAAGCCTACGCTGCCTCCGGGCGCCGGCGCGCCGGCCGGCGGCCCCAAACTGCCTCCCGGCTTTAGCGGCGACGGCGGCGACGGCACGCCCGGGCTCACCCGAAAGGATTTCGAGACCAACCAGGACGTCCGCTGGTGCCCTGGCTGCGGCGACTACGCCATCCTGGCTACCGTCCAGCGCCTGATGCCGGAACTCGGCGTACCGCGCGAGAAGATCGTTTTCATCAGCGGCATCGGCTGCTCGAGCCGCTTCCCGTACTACATGAATACCTACGGGATGCACTCGATCCACGGCCGCGCGCCGGCGGTGGCGACGGGCCTCAAGGTCAGCCGGCCCGACCTTGACGTGTGGATCATCACGGGCGATGGCGACTCGCTGTCGATCGGCGGCAACCACCTGATCCACATCCTGCGCCGCAACGTCAACGTCCAGCTGCTGCTCTTCAACAACCAGATCTACGGACTGACCAAGGGCCAGTACAGCCCGACGTCCGAACAGGGCAAGGTGACGAAGAGCACACCGTACGGCTCGATCGACCATCCGTTTAATCCGGTGGCCGTAGCGCTCGGGGCGGACTCGACCTTCGTCGCGCGCACCATGGACCGCGACCCGAATCACATGAAGGAGATCCTCAAACGCGCGCACGAGCACCGCGGCGCGTCGTTCTGCGAGATCTACCAGAACTGCAACATCTTCAACGACGGCGCCTTCTTCCAGTTTACCGAGAAGGCGACCAAGCCCGAGCGCGCCATCTTCATCGAACACGGCAAGCCGATGCTGTTCGACAACGGCAAGCAGGGCATCCGGCTCGACGGCTTCAAGCCGGAAGTGATCGACCTGGAAGGCGGGAAGTGGTCGGCATCCGACTGCCTCACGTACGACGAAACCAGCCGCGAACTCGCCGGCATCGCCGGCCAGATGTTCTGGCACGAGGATATGCCGCGGCCGTTTGGCGTGTTCTACCGGGTGGAGCGGCCGACGTACGAGGAAATGCTGCACCAGCAGCTTTCCCAGATCGTCGAGACCCGCGGCAAGGGCGATCTCGAAGCCCTGCTCAATGCGGGCGATACCTGGGAAGTGAAGTAGCTGGCGTTATGCCCCGATGGGGTATGGAAGTGTGAGAGTGTGGGAGTATGGGAGTGCGGGAGTCGATTTAAACTCCCATACCCTCATACTCCCACACTTTTTTATTCCGCCACCAGCGTCACGCCGGTGAGGTTCATCAGCGGGTCGATGTCGCGCGCTGCGTCGTTCTTGAAGACCAGATACAGGTCGTGCACGCCGGTCGTGGCCTGCAGGGCGACCTCGGTGAGCTGGGGGCCGCGCCGGCGCGGCGGCGGTGGCGGAGCCTGGCCGCCGGCCTGCTGGATCGCCGTGGCCGTCGGCGGGGCGCCGAACCGGAATTCCACCACCTCCACCTCGGCCTGACCCACGAG
>JAWKNW010000065.1 GCA_041391505.1 Rhodothermales bacterium | reverse complement strand
ATCGCCGACAGCAACGCGACGCATCTGAGCATGATCGCGCGCATCCTCGAAACGCTCGGGTACCACCCCGACGTGGCCAGCTCCTGCCAGGGGCTGCGCGACAGCCTGGAGCGCAAGGCCTACGACCTCATCCTCGTCGAATTGCGGCTCGCCCATACGAGCGGCAGCGCCTGCACCCAGCTCAACCGGCCCTCGGAGTCCGGCCATCCGGCGCCCTACGTCCTCGCCCTCTCCGTGCATACCTGGCCCGAGGAGGTCGAACGCTGCCGGGCGCTGGGCTTCGACGGCGTGCTTCCGCTGCCCCTTTCGCGCTCGAAGCTGAACCAGGAGATCGAACACGCGAGCCGGCTCCGTGTCGCGCGCCTCGCCAGCGAGCTTTCGCAGAGCAACGCCTGAGCCGGCCGGCACCGGCACATCTTCGCGCGCGTCCAATCCCTGCATTGCCTGCCACGCGGACCTAGGGAACGACGGGGGGCGTACGTACATTAGAGGCGCATTCCCTCACCCGACATCACGCAGCTACGCGTTCATATACCATGTCCTCAAAGGCTTTTAATATCGATGACATGTTCCTCTTCGAAGAGATGCTCTCGGAAGAGGACCGCATGATCATGGAGGCGGCGCGCGAATACGCCCAGCAGCATCTCGAGCCCCGGGCGCTCGAAGGCAACCAGCACGAGGTTTTCCATCCTGAAATCGCCCGCGAACTCGGCGAGCGGGGCCTGCTCGGGGCAACGATCCCGCCGGAATACGGCGGCGCCGGCGCGAGCTACACGGCCTACGGTCTCATCGCGCGCGAGCTGGAGCGGGTGGATTCCGGATACCGTTCGTTTGCGTCGGTCCAGTCGTCGCTCGTCATGTACCCCATCCACGCATTCGGCACCGAGGAACAGCGTCAGCGCTTCCTGCCGGGCCTGGCCACGGGGGCGCTCATCGGCTGCTTCGGGCTCACGGAGCCGGACCATGGGTCCGACCCGGGCTCGATGAAGACCCACGCCAAAAAGGTCGACGGGGGCTGGGTGCTCAACGGCTCGAAGACCTGGATCACCAACTCGCCCATCGCCAACGTGGCGGTGGTGTGGGCCAAGGCGCGCGAGGCCGGCGACAGCGAACCGGTCATCCGCGGTTTCCTGGTCGAAAAAGGCTTCGCCGGCTTCACGGCGCCGAAGATCCACAACAAGATGTCGATCCGGGCCTCGATCACGGGCGAAATCGTGCTGCACGACTGCTTCGTGCCGGACGCCAACGTGTTTCCCGAGATCCGCGGTCTGAAAGGCCCCTTCTCCTGCCTGAACAATGCGCGGTACGGCATCTCGTGGGGCGTCGTCGGCGCCGCGGAGAACTGCTATCACCGCGCCCGCGCCTATGTCTCCGAGCGCGAGCAGTTCGGCTACCCGCTCGCCTCGATGCAGCTGATCCAGACGAAGCTGGCCAACATGGCCACGGACATCACGCAGATGCAGCTGCTCGCCTGGCGCCTCGGCACGCTCAAGGACGCCGGCCGCGCCGCGCCGCCGATGATCTCGCTGGCCAAACGCAACAATTGCGGTAAGGCGCTCGACATCGCGCGCAACGCGCGCGACATGCTCGGCGGCAACGGCATCACGGGCGACTTCCGGGTGATCCACCACATGGTGAACCTGGAGACGGTCAACACCTACGAAGGCACCTACGACATCCACGGCCTGATCCTCGGCCGCGCCATTACCGGTATTCAATCCTTCGTGCCGCGCGGAAACGACGTTCCCGACGCGGCGCCTCGCCCACACGCCGCCGTTTCGGCCTGACGCCGGCCGGCCTCCACCCAGCCCATGCGCAACCTGACCCGTGCGACCCGCCGGCGTCTCCATCGGACGCTCGCGCTGGCCGCGCTGTGTCTGACGGTATCGTTCACCGCCCAGGCCCAGCAGCCGAATATCGTCTGGATATCGGTCGAGGACATGAGTCCACACCTCGGCGCCTACGGCGACGCCGTGGCCCGGACTCCGAACCTCGACCGCCTGGCCAACGAAGGCGTGCGCTATACGCGCGTGTTCACCACCGCCGCCGTCTGCGCCCCCAGCCGCTCCGCGATCATCACGGGGATGTACCAGACGACGATCGGCACGCACCATCACCGCACGTCGCACGAAGCGGAGGGGCTGCCCACGCCCTACTCGGCCGTACCGCCCCCCCATGTCAAGGCCTTCACCGAGTACCTGCGCGCCGCCGGCTACTACACAACGAACAATGCAAAAACGGACTATCAGTTCGCGCCCATCGGCGACCAGCGGCAGCCACTGACGGCGTGGGATGAATCCGGGCCGGCCGCCCACTGGCGCAACCGCCCCAACCAGGACCAGCCGTTCTTCAGCGTGTTCAACTACACCGGCACGCACGAGTCGCGCGTGTGGCCCCGCGACGGCCAGCCGATCGTCACCGACACCGCGCTCGTCACGGTACCGCCCTACTACCCCGACGAGCCGGTCGTCCGGGAGGATCTGGCGCGGATGTACGACAACATCGCGGCGATGGACGACTGGGTGGGGATGATCCTGGACGACCTCCGCGCCGAAGGGCTCGCGAACAACACCATCGTGATGTTCTGGAGCGACCACGGCGACGGCATGCCGCGCGCCAAACGCTGGCTCTACGATTCCGGCCTCCACATTCCGCTGATCGTCCGCTGGCCGGGCCGGCTCGCCGGCGGCGGCGTCGACGACCAGCTCGTCAGCGCGATCGATCTGGCGCCGACGGTGCTGGCGATCGCCGGCGTCTCGCTGCCCGTGCACCTGCAGGGCCGGCCCTTCCTCGGCCGCACCAACACGCCGGCACGCGATGTGGTCTTCGCCGCGCGCGACCGACACGACGAGGCCTACGACCGGGTGCGCGCCGTGCGCGATCGCCGGTTCAAGTACATCCAGAACTTTTACCCCGACCTCCCCTACGTCCAGTTCCTCCCCTACGAAAACCGGAACGAGACCATGAAGCTGCTCCTGCGCTTCCATGCGGAGAACCGCCTGACCGGGGCGCAAAAGCTGTGGTTTCGCTCATCCAGACCGCCCGAGGAGCTGTACGACACGGAGGCCGACCCTTACGAGATCCGCAACCTCGCGGACGACCCGGCCTATGGCGCCGTGAAGGCCCGGCTGAGGTCCGCCCTCGATACCTGGCGCACGACGACGGGCGACCTCGGCGAGGTCTCGGAAGAGATCATGGTGGCGCAGATGTGGCCCGGGGGCGTCCAGCCTCGGACGCAACCGCCGGCGTTCATCCCGAACGCGGCGAATTTTATCGCCCCGGAAGCGACGCCGGCCGGCGGGGTCTTCACGGCCCCGGTCCTCCTCATGATGCAGAGCCCGACCCAGGGCGCCTCGATCGCGTACGCTCTGGGCGACAGCCAACCCACGCGATGGCTGCTCTACAGCCACCCCATCGCGCTGCCGATCGGTACGACCATCGTGCGCGCCCGCGCCATCCGGTACGGCTACGCGGAAAGCGAGGAGGTCCGCGCCGCGTTTATCGTCACCCGATGACACCTCACGGCGCGTAGACGCGGGTATCAGGGCGAAAGGCGAACCAGGCGAACGCAAAATAATTGCCGTGCGGCACCGCCTCAAGCTGCGCGCCGGCCAGCGCGCCCTGCACCGCGCGCCCCGTGACGGTCCAGACACTCCCGGTTTCGTTGTCGACGAACCGATCCCGCTCGTAGCGAAACGTCAACACCCGCCCATCGATCGCGCGGTTGAACACCCCCGTCGTCCCCACCTCCCGCGAATCGGCGATGGACGACGCATCGAGCGCTGAAACGGCCCCTTTCCCGTGGAATACCACCAGCGCGACGTCCTCGACGGTGTCGTTGATGACGCCGGCTTTACGCGTGATGCCGT
>JAWKNW010000064.1 GCA_041391505.1 Rhodothermales bacterium | reverse complement strand
CAGGTCCTGACGACGCGGGACCGGCTGCGCATCCGGTACAGCGACAACGCCGTGCAGGACGACAGCGCCGCGCAGGACCTCGCCGTCTACTTCACCGAGGAGCCCGACGACCTGCTGACGGTGACGCCCCAGACGACGGTGCGGTTCGTGTTCGAACGCCTGAGCACGTACGCCGTCCACGAGCTGAGCCAGAACCTGTTCACGGGCGGCATCGACCGGCTGCTGCTCGGGTCCCAGCAGGCCGCCGAGCCGAACTTCGTGCAACGCTACCAACCCAACACGGCGCTGGTGGACCTCGACCGGAGCCGGCTGCCGAATCAGATCGACTTTCAGGGGGTGAACCGCCTCTATTACGAAGAGCTGTTCTTCCACATCCCGTTCCTCATCGCCAACCGCCTCAACGCCAACCAGCAGTTCGCCGAGGCGCAGACGTGGTACCACTACATCTTCAACCCGACGGCGCGGGACGGCAGCACGAGCAAGAACCGGTTCTGGATGTATCTCCCGTTCCGCACGTTCGGCAGCGCCGAGTCGCTCGGGGCGCTGCTGGCCGATGAGGAGGCGCTCGCCGTCTACCGCCAGGATCCCTTCGATCCGCACGCCATCGCCCGGCTGCGTCTGTTCGCGTACCAGAAGGCTGTGGTGATGAAATACATCGACAACCTGCTCGACTGGGGCGACGCACTCTTCCGGCAGGACACGCGGGAGGCGATCAACGAGGCGGTGCAGCTGTATGTGATGGCCTACAACCTGCTCGGACCGCGGCCGCAGGCCAAGACTCCGAGGCGATCCGCCCGTCCCGGCACCTACGCCGACATCGCCGCGCGGTACGCGTCGGCGGCGACCGGCATCCCCGACTTCCCGAACGCGCATTCGACGGCCGCCGGCGCCGGCGTGCCCGCACCGCACGCCTTCATCGTCACCGACTTCTGCCTCGTCGAGAACCAGGTTTTCCTCGGGTACTGGGACCGCGTCGCCGACCGCCTCTACAAGATCCGGCAGAGCCTCAACATCGACGGCATCTTCCGGCAGCTGGCCCTGTTCGAACCGCCCATCGACCCGGCGGCGCTGGTCCGCGCCGTCGCCGGCGGTCGCGACATCGGCAGCGCCCTCGCCGACGCCAACGTGGCCGTGCCGAACTACCGGTACGGCTACCTCCTCGGCGAGGCGCGCGAGATGATCGGCACCGTGATCGATCTCGGGTCGTCGCTCCAGTCCGCCCTCGAGAGCAAGGACGCCGAGGCGCTCTCGCTGCTCGAGAACAAACACGAGCGGATCGTGCTGGAAATGACCACCACCGTGATGGTCTCCGCCGTCGACCAGGCGCGCGATGCCGTCACCGCGCTGACGATGAACCGGGAGCGTGTCCAGCTGACCAAGGACCGGCTCGACCGGCTCATCGAAGAGAACCTGTCGCCGGCCGAGAAGGCCGCCCTCATCCTGCAGGGTGTCGGGAAGGGCATCAAGATCGTCGGGTCGGTGCTGGAATTCGCGTCCTCGCTCGCCCACACGGTGCCGGATGCGACGGTCGGCGGGGCCGGCATCTCGAGCCCGCTCGCCGTCACGACCTACGGAGGCGGCAAGATCGCCGAAGCCCTCCACGGCGCGGCGACGGTGTCCAACATCCTCGGCGATGTCGTCATCGCGGCCGGCGAAATCACGGACAAGCTCGCCGACTACGAGCGCCGGCGCGGCGGATGGGAGCACGAACGCAACCTGGCCGCCAGCGAGATCGAGGAACTCAACATCCAGCTCGGCATCGCGCGGATGATGCACGAGTCGGCCCAGCGCGAACTGGACGTGCATATGCGCACCATCCAGAACAACCAGGAAGTGGCCGACTACATGCGGAGCAAGTTCACCAACCAGGCGCTCTACACCTGGATGGTGTCGCGCCTGTCGAGCCTCTACTTCCAGGCCTACAAGGTGGCGTACGACACCGCGAAGTCGGCGGAGAAAGCGCTCCAGTTCGAACTGCCCACGACGGAGTCCTACATCAACTTCGGCCACTGGGACAGCCTGAAAAAGGGCCTGCTCGCCGGCGAGTCGCTGATGCTGGAGGTCAATCGCATGGCGAAGTCGCATCTCGACCAGGACAGCCGCTTCCAGGAGATCGAACGGACCATCTCGATGAAAAACGAGCTGCCCGTCAGCTTCCTGGAGCTGATCGCGAACGGCGAATGCCAGTTCCAGCTGGACGAAACCCTGTTCGACCGCGACTACCCCGGCCACTACTTCCGGGTGATCAAGACCCTGGCGATCTCCATCGTGCCGAAAGCCAACGCCGGCCTCGACCAGAGCCAGTCTATCCGCGCCACCCTGGTCCAGATGGGCAACAAGGCGCTGCTGTCGCCCGACGCCGGCGCCGTCCGATACCTCATGGGCTTCGACGACGCCCAGCAGCCGGACGGCAATACGCTGCGCGTCAACTGGCGGTCCAACCAGCAGATCGCCGTGTCGAAGTGGCGGGATGACAACGGGATGTTCGGTCAGTTCGACCTCAACTTCCTGTTCGATGACCGCTACTTCCCCTTCGAAGGCACCGGGGCAGTCTCTTCGTGGATGCTCGAAATGCCGAAGGCCTCGAATCCTTCGATCGATTTCGCGAACATCGGAGATATCGTGATCACCCTGCGGTACACGTCGAAGTACGATGCGGGCGCGTTCAAGCAGAGCGTCATCGGGCTGCTGGGCGAGCTGGATGCGGGTTGACGGATGGTGTGAGATACGAGATGTGAGGTGCGAGATCCCGGATCTCGCATCTCGCATCCCGGATCCCGTATCTTGCATCCCCGCACCCCGCCAATCCCCAGCCATCCCATGCACCGACGCCACGCGCTCGCCCTCCTCGCCGCGGCCCCGTATGCCGTCGCCGGCTGCGGCCGGCCTTCGACCCGCTACGACGGCCTCGCGACCGGCCGCTACCTCGGCCCGTTGACCGTCGAGACCCGCCTCGAGGGCGGGCCGGCCTTCACCGAGGGGCCGGCGGTCGACCGCGACGGGGTCGTGTATTTTACGAACATCCCCGCGTCGCGCATCCTCCGGTGGGATCCGCGCGCCCGGGAGCTGTCGGTCTTTCGGGAGAACACCGGGCAGACCAATGGGCTGCGGTTCGATCCGCAGGGCCGGCTGCTCGCCTGCGAGGGGCAAGCCGGCCGGATCACCCGCACCGACCTGCAGACCGGCGTATCGACCACGCTCGCCAGCGCCTTTGAGGGGCTTCCCCTCGAGGCCCCGAACGACCTCGACTACGACAACCAGGGGCGCATCTATTTTTCCTCCCGCCCGACCGACGCCGTCCCTCGCCGGGGCAACGTCAATGCCGTCTATCGTCTCGATCCCGACGGGTCCATCCATCAACTCCTGCGCGAACCCGACGTGCACATGCCCAACGGCGTGGTGATCTCGCCCGACAACCGCACGCTGTATCTCATCGAGGCGCACCCGGATGCCGGGCGCAACCGCCACATCAAGGCCTACGACCTGCTCGCCGACGGCTCCGTCGCGAACCCGCGTATCCTGATCGATTTTTACCCCGGCCGCAGCGGCGACGGGATGTGCATCGACGCCGAGGGCAACCTCTACGTCGCCGCCGGCCTGCGCGCCCTGCGCAATACCAGCGAAACGCTCGACACGCGCGCCGGCATCCACGTGATCTCGCCGGCCGGCGAACTGCTCGATTTCGCCGAGACGCCCGAGGACACCATCACCAACTGCACCTTCGGCGGCGACGACCTGCAGACGCTCTACGTGACCAGCGGCGCCCTCCTCCTCAGCGCGCGCGCGACGCACCCCGGCAAGGCCTCCTACCGGCCGGCCGGATGATGGAGGAGCCAGCGCCTCGTTTTTCCCCGCCCGTACGGACCCCCGCACCCATAACCACACGACGATGCACAGACGTCAATTTCTGCAATCCACCGCCCTGGCCTCCGGCGCGCTGCTGGCCGGCTTTGGCGCGCCGGCCGCGCCCGGCTCCGACCTCCGCATCACCCGCATCCGGATGTACGAGCCGCAACGCACGAACCCGACCTTCAACCAGAGCGACCGCGTCGTCACCATCGAAACCGACGGCGGCGTCACCGGCATCGGGGAGGGCGGCTCGGCGGACATGTTCCGGCAGCTCGCCGGCCAGCTCATCGGAAAGGACCCCTTTCTGATCGAGGACCTGTGGCAGACGATGTTTCGGGGCTTTTTCTACACGCCCGGACGCGAGAAGCTGCACGCCCAGGGCGCGCTAGACCTCGCGTTGTGGGACATCAAGGGCAAGGTCCTCGGCGTACCCGTCTACGAACTGCTCGGCGGCCGTTCGCGGACCTACGTGCCCTGTTATTCGACCGGCTACCCCTCCCAGGGCCGCGACCTGACCGCGACCGCGCGCGCCTGCATCGACGCCGGCTTCCAGGCCATTCGCATCTCCACCGCCGGCGACGGACAGGGCATCTTCGACGCCAACGCCTTCATCGACGCCACCGTCCGCAATTGCGAAGCCGTGGCCGAGGGCGTCGCGCCGGACGGGTTCTGGGCCATCGACTACCACACCCGAATGGACCTGACGCAGGCGGTCCGCCTCAGTGCGCGCATCGAGGCGCTCAACCCCTACTTCTGCGAGGACCTC
>JAWKNW010000063.1 GCA_041391505.1 Rhodothermales bacterium | reverse complement strand
GCTGGGGCTGACGCTTCCGGGCGCCGCGGCGATCCCCGCGCCGGATTCCCGCCGGCGCCGGCTCGCGCACATGACCGGGATGCGCATCGTCGAGATGGTCCGCGAAGACCTCAAGCTCTCCCAGATCCTCACGCGGCAGGCCTTCGAGAACGCGATCCGGGTGAACGCCGCGGTGGGGGGATCCACGAATTTCGTCATCCATCTGCTGGCCATCGCCGGCCGGGTCGGGATCGATCTTTCGCTGGAGGATTTCGACCGGCTCGGCAGCGAGATGCCGCTACTCGTCAACCTGATGCCGTCGGGCAAATACCTGATGGAGGATTTCTACTACGCCGGCGGCCTGCCCGCCGTCGTCGCCGAAATCCGGGACCGGCTGCATCTCGGGGCGCTGACCGTGACGGGCAAGTCGTTTGGCGAAAACAATGAGGAGGCGCCGAACTACAACACGGACGTGATCACGCCGGCGGCGGAGCCGCTGCTCGATCACGCCGGCCTGGCCGTACTGCGCGGCAACCTCGCCGAAGACGGCGCCATCATCAAGCCGTCCGCCGCCTCGCCCGAACTGATGCGGCATCGCGGGCCGGCGGTCGTTTTCGAGGACTACGACGACTACCACGACCGGATCGACGACCCGAACCTCAACGTGACGAAGGACTCGGTCCTCGTCCTGAAAAACGTCGGCCCGAAAGGGTATCCGGGCATGCCGGAAGTGGGCAACATGGGGCTGCCCAAAAAGGTGCTGGAGGAGGGCGTGCGCGACATGGTCCGCATCTCCGACGGCCGCATGAGCGGGACGGCGTACGGCACCGTGGTGCTGCATGTCGCCCCCGAGTCCGCCATCGGCGGGACGCTCGCGCTGGTGCAGGACGGCGACATGATCGAACTCGACGTGCCGGCGCGAAAGCTCCATCTGGACGTCCCCGAAGCCGAAATCGCCCGCCGGCGCGCCGCCTGGACGCCCCGATCGCCCCACACGGACCGCGGGTACGTCAGCATGTACCTCAACCACGTCATGCAAGCCGACACCGGCGCCGACTTCGACTTCCTCCAGGGCAAGTCCGGCAGCGACGTGCCGAATCCGAACCATTGAGGGTAACGGTGCAAGGTTCAAGGTTTGAGGTTCAAGGACGTCGTTCGCGGACCTTCCCTCCCAATCCTTGCACATTGAACCTCCATCCTTGAACCCCTACCATGAATCGATTCGAAAACCAGGTCGCCATCGTGACGGGCGGCGCGAGCGGGATCGGGCTGGCGATCGGTCGCCGGCTGGCGCGTGAGGGCGCTACGGTCGTTTTGTTCGACCGCGACCAGGCCCTGCTGGACAAGGCCGCGGCGGGCTTCCGGTCCGATGAGATGGACGCCGCCACCTACGGGGTGGACGTGACCAGCGAGCCCGGCGTGAAGGAGGCCATCGACGATGTGGTCGGCCGTTTCGGCCGGCTCGACGTGATGATCAACTGCGCCGGCGTGGTCGGACCGACGTCGACCAAGATTCTCGACTACGACGCGGCGTCGTTTCGCCAGGTGGTCGACATCAACCTGACCGGCTCGTTCCTGATGACGAAATACGCGATCGGTCCGATGCTCAAGCGGTCGTACGGGCGCATCCTGCTAATCGCCTCCATCGGCGGCAAGGAGGGCAACCCGGGCATGGCCGGCTACGCGGCGAGCAAGTCGGGCGTGATGGGCCTGGTCAAGGGCATCGGGAAGGAGTACGCCGGCACGGGCGTGACGGTCAACGGCCTCGCGCCGGCGGTCATCCGCACCCCGATGAACGAGGATACCGCCCCCGAGATGCTCGAATACATGGCCTCCAAGATCCCCATGGGTCGGCTGGGCACCGTCGACGAGGCGGCCGCGATCTCATGCTGGATCGTTTCCGAGGAAGCCAGCTTCAACACGGGTTTCGTGTTTGATTTGTCGGGCGGGCGCGCTACGTTTTGAGGGAAAGAGAGCGGGATGCTCGATCCCCGATATCCAGCGCCCTGAATCCAGGATCTCACATCCCGCATCCCACAACTCGTATCCCGCATCCCGTATCCCGCATCGCACAACTCGTATCCCGTATCCCGCATCCCATATCCCGCACCCCACCCCTGACTCATCCGATCCCCCTATGCGTAAATCAGTCTTCAGCGGGCATTCCGCGGTAGTGACCGGCGCCGGCGAAGGCATCGGCTTCGAAATCGCGCGGCTGCTGGCGCTCAGCGGGGCCGTGGTGGTGCTGAATGACGTGGACAGTACGCGCGCCCACAATGCCGCGACGGCGATCCAGAAGCAGGGCGGGCATTGCATCGGCATGGGGGGCGATGTCGGGGACGTCAACGTGGTGCGCGGGCTCGTGGACGAGGCCGTGCGCGAGGGCGGCAAGATCACCATCGCGGTGGCGAACGCCGGCCAGACGCTGTGGAACAGCTTTCTCGAATACACGCCGGAAGATTTTCAGCGTGTCCTAAACGTCAACCTCGGGGGCTCTTTTTTCCTCGCGCAGGCGGCCGCGCGCCACATGCGGAAGCAGGGGACGGGAGGGCGGATCCTCTTCATGTCGTCGGTGACGGGCCATCAGGCGATAGAGTATCTGTCGGCCTACAGCATGACGAAGGCCGGCCTGGAGATGCTGGCCCGCAACCTCGTGGTGGAACTGTCTCCCTTCAAAATTACCGTCAACTGCGTGGCGCCCGGAGCCACGGTGACCCCGCGCAACCTGGCGGACGACCCCGACTACGAGGCGCACTGGTCCGAGCTCTCCCCCAGCCGCCGGCCCGCCTATCCGTCGGATATCGCCCGGGCGGCGCTCTTTTTGCTCGCCCCGTCCTCCGACCAGATCACCGGGCAGACGCTGGTGGTAGACGGTGGATGGTCCGCCGTGAGCCCCACGCCCCGGCTGGACTTCGTGGAACAATCCCATGACGAGTAACCAACGCGTCCTTGTTGCCGCGCTGCTGGCATTATGGATGGCGAGTGCCGGTGCGGCATCGGCCCAGGCGCCGGCAGATACCGCGCAAGTCTGGCGCATCGTGACGCGGGACGGCAACGAGTATGTCGGCAAGATCGTCGAGCGCGTCGCCGGCGCCATCCGGCTGGAGACCGACACGATCGGCGTGGTGTCCATCCGCGAGGAGCTGATCGTGCGGATGGAGGTCGTCGACGCCCGCCGGCGAGACAGCGGCGAAATCTGGGCGCGCAATCCGCAGGCGACGCGGTATTTCTGGGGGCCGAACGGGTACGGACTCCGAAAGGGGGAGGGGTACTACCAGAACGTCTGGATTTTCTTCAACCAGATCAGTATCGGCGTGACGGATCACGCGACCATCGGTCTGGGTCTCGTGCCCTTGTTTTTATGGGGCGGCGAGGCGTTTCCAGCCTGGATCACGCCGAAGCTGTCCCTCCCGATCGTCCCCGACAAATTTAACCTGGGTATCGGCGCGCTGGCTGGCACGCTGGTGGGCGGATTCGGCAGCGAAGACGGCGCCGCCGGCATCGTCTATGGCATCGGCACGTACGGGTCGCGCGACGCCAACGTCTCGTTCGGACTCGGCTACGGTTTTGCCGGCCGCGACTGGGGCCGGCATCCTGCCCTCACGCTCAGCGCGATGTCCCGTCAGGGGAAGCGCAGCTACCTGCTGTTTGAGAGTTATATTATCTCCACGGGCGAGGAGAGCGCGGGCCTCGCCCTGTTCGGCGGCCGCTACATTGCGTCGCGGATTTCGATCGACTACGGCGGCATGGTGCCCTTTGGCTTCGAAGTCGATCGCCTGATCGTCCTGCCCTGGCTGGCGCTGGTGGTGCCGTTCGGAAATCGCTAACTCCTCCTTTATCCCAATCCGTTTTGAATCCCCCTCCCGTATTTCTCGTCACCGGCGCCATGGGGTGCATCGGCGCCTGGGCGCTGCGCCATCTCGTCCACGCCGGCCACCGGGTCGTCAGCTTCGATCTCAGCGATACGCGGCATCGGGTCGACATGCTGCTGTCGAGCCGCGAGCAGGAGGCCATCTCGTACGTCCGGGGCGACCTCACGGACACCGCGCAGGTGGTGGATACGGTGACCCGCCAGGGCGTCACGCACATCATCCATCTGGCCGCGCTGCAGGTGCCGTTTTGCCGGGCCAACCCGGTGCTGGGGGCGCAGGTGAACGTGGTGGGGACCGTGAACGTGTTCGAGGCGGCGCGGGCGGCCGGCATTCGCCATCTGGCCTATGCTTCGTCCATCGCCGTCTACGGCGCGCCCGAGGATTATGCCGATACGGTCATTGACGACGCCAGCCCCCTCAAGCCGCGGACGCTTTACGGCGTCTACAAACGCGCGAACGAGGGGACGGCGGAGGTGTACTGGCGCGAAAACAGCATCAGCAGCATCGCGCTGCGTCCGTTCACGGTGTATGGCGTGGGGCGGGATCAGGGGCTGACGAGCGATCCGACCAAGGCCATGCTCGCCGCGGCGAAGGGCGAGGCGTTCGAGATCGGCTTCAGCGGCCCGATGCAGTTCCAGTGGGCGTCCGACGTCGCGCAGCAGTTCATCGACGCCGCGACGCGGCCGCTCGACGGCAGCTTCGTGTTCAACCTGGACACGAAGGCGGTGGAAGTTGCGGAGGTGGTGGACATCATCCGGGCGCTGCGCCCCGGCGCGCAGGTCACGTTCAAGCAAAACGACCTGCCCTTCCCGGCCGAGTTCGACACGGTCACGTTTCGCCGGCACATCCCCACGATCTACGAAACGCCCCTGCGAGACGGCATCCGGGCTACGATCGAACAGTTTGAATCGCAAATCGCAAATCGAAAATCATAAATCGCAGGGTTTGTCCAGGGACCCATTTGCGATCTAC
>JAWKNW010000062.1 GCA_041391505.1 Rhodothermales bacterium | reverse complement strand
CGTCGCGCCGGTATCCCATTACCTCTACATGGCCCTGGGCGACGCGTACGCCGCCGCGGCACCTGTAGCACCCGACGGCGATGCGCACAGGCACCATCATGCGAACCCGCATGCTGCTCCGATCCATGGCGCCGCGCTTTCCGCGCCTGCGCCCGCACCGCTTCACTGTACGTATGCGGACCTGTTCGCCACCTTCGCGGCGACAGGGCCGGCGGTAGTCCGCCAGCAGCCTGCGCTGGCCGCCGTCCCGCTGGATCCGCCGGCGCCTCCCCGCCTCGAGTCACCGCACGCTCCAACCTCCCTGCACCTCCGCGGACCACCGCGCGCATAAGCCCGCTACACCTCCCGTGTGTCCGCTTCACCACCTCGATCGTGAGGTAGCAGGTTTCGCCTGCCACCTCGGATCGCCCGTGGTCGTCATCCATTATATCGACCGCGTCCCACAGCACAGCGCTATCGCGACGTCGGGCCGTTAAACTGCAGTACCCATGCCCATGCCACGCTGGCGCCTGGCTGTGGCGGCGGCTGTCGTGATGTCCCTTACGGGGTGCACACCCCGGACAGAAGCGCCAGCCACCGCTACGACCTATACCCCCGTTGGCGCAGGTCAATCCGCCCCCGAACTCCGCGTACGTTCTACAAGCGGCAGGCTCGTCCCGCTTGCCACCGCAGACTCCCTGACGTTGCTCAACCTCTGGGCCATGTGGTGCGGGCCTTGCAGGGAGGAATTCCCGCTGCTGGAGCGCCTGCACCGGACCTACGCGCCCCGGGGGTTGCGCGTGCTCGCTGTCGACACGGATCCCGATCCGCTGGCGGCGGTGACGCGTTTCGCATCGGAATTCGACCTGACGTTTCAGGTTGCCGTCGATACTTCCGGCGGCATCATGGATCGGTTCAGGGCAATGGGCCTCCCGAGCAGTTATCTCATCGACAACGACGGCGTTATCGTGGCGAGCTGGACAGGCATAATACCCCTATCGGCTGCGGACACGATCGCCTATCATCTGGATCTGCCATGAATAGGTACCGGAACGGAATCGGGGCCTTGATCCCGATTGCCCTCTTCTCGATCGCAGGCTGCCGCATGGACGCGAAGGCCATCGCCCTCAGAAGGCCACTTCGCTCCGCCTGAAGCGCTCAACGTCGACCTCACGCGCAGCGTCACACCTCGACGCTCGCGGTGACCGCTGACGATAGGCTGACCATGGCGTGGACGACGTTTGGCGCCGACGGGGAGCCGGGCCGACTTTTCGCGATAATCGGTCCGGAAGGGCCGCCAGTAAAATCAGGATCGGATGGATCCCCGGTTTCTGATGCCGAAACGCCTCCCCAGGTGGCGAGCGCCGGCGAGGGCGACATCATGCTGAGCTACCCCGCAGCGCGCGATGCAGACGACGTCTGGGAGTCTATGGCGATCCGATTCGTGCGCTCGGATGATGGAGACACCTGGTCGGGCCGGTGACGGTCAGTGCCGGCGATCCGTTCGGAGGCTATCGCAACGATCACGAGATGGTCCTCCCGGACCCGATGGGTCCATCTACATCGCCTGGATCGATTCGCGGTTCGGTGGCGATCAGGGCGGCAAGCGCATCGTGCTGAGTCGTTCAGACGACCGCGGCCCTCGCCTGGTCGCCGCCGGCATCCATCGATCCGGCGCCTTCATGCGAATGTTGCCGGGTCGCGCTGGCCGTCGATAGCGACGGCGCGGTCGTCGCTGCCTGGCGCAGGTCATCGTGACGTATCCGCGACATCGTGACCGCGCGGTCGACCGATCGCGGCGCAACCTGGTCGCCCCGCCCGGGTGCATGCCGATGAATGGCAGGTGGACTATTGCCCCGATGCCGGCCCCGCGCTGCAGTTCGACCGGAAAACACGCTTCACCTCGCCTGGTGGACGGGAGCGCCCGGCGCCGCCGGCGTGCGAAATACGCGCGCTCGACGGATCGGGGCGCGTCGTTCGAGCCGGCGACGGAGATGAAACTCGGCGCGCTGTCACGCGCCTCACACGTCCAGCTTTCGGTCGCCGGCGACCGGATCGCCATCGTCTGGGGTGCGACACTGGAATCCCAAATCGCGCTACGCATCAGCCGACGGCGGCAGAACGTTTGGCGCGATCAATACCTCGGCGAAGCGGGCAGCGTGTCGCCTATCCCAGATTGCCTTCACGGATGCGCGCTGGGCGGTGTTCTGGCATCAACGCGGCGACGCAACGGCACCAACGCGAAGCCTCGATCCGACGGAACGCGATGGATTTCGCATAGCGGCCTCGACGCCCCAGCTTGTTCGCCGTCTTTCAGAATAGCACGGCTCCCTGCAGGAGTCCCTCAACCATAACAACCTCTATGATCCTATATCCCGTTTTCCTGATTCTCTGACGTTCCTGTTCGGCAACCCCGACAACGCGCCGCCTTACCTCAAGCTGACGCGCGCGGAACCGGCCAACGAGGCCGTGCTCGACGCACCGCCACCGGCCGAAAATCCGGCTCTGGTTCAACCAGGGTCAAACTCGACGTGAGCGGCATCACCCTCATGCGCGATGTAGCCGTCGTCGAGACAGAAGGCGATCACCGGGACGGACGACCCAAATCGTTCGCACTCCGCTTTGCCCCGTTGCCGGCGGGTTCCTACGCCGTCACGTAGAGGAAAACCGGCGACGACGACCACGTGATCAAGGGCACGTATTCCTTCACCGTGCGCTAGCGCACGGGCCAGTTTCTATAAATCAAAACCGTCTATCGGCATGAAAACATAGCATCCCCAAGATGGTCCTCCTCGTGACCATGCTTTCCGTGTCGGCCTGTGCGCCGCGCGAACGAGGAGGTCGTCATCCGATTCGCCGGCCAGGTCGGCGACGAATATGCGCTGCGGCAATGCCTTACACGTCGGCCTGTCAGATGCGCCGGTCAGGTCCGCGACTTCCGGTTCTACGTTTCCGACCTTCGCCTCATCGCTCGCGACGGCTCTGAGACACCGATCGCGCTCAACAGGACAGCACCTGGCAATATCAGGACGTCGCCATGCTCGATTTCGAGGACGGCGTCGGAGTCTGAAAACGGGACGCCCCAGATGAACGACCGCGTCGTCGGCACAGCGCCGGAGGGCGCCTACACCGGGGCTGGCCTTTTCGATCGGCGTTCCGACGGACCTGAACCACATCGACGCGACGACGGCGCCATCCCCCGCTCAATGTCAGCACCTGTTCTGGACCTGGCGCGCCGGCTTCACATCTTCAATCGCATCGATATGTCGTATGTAGTGGGAGAGATTCGAGCGGCGCTGTACGATGCATCTCGGCAGTACCGGGTGCGAGTCCGCCGCGACGCACGATGCGCCGACCACCGCCTGCTCGCGCAGATCGCGTGGAGATCCGGCTCGACGGCTTCGATCCCGCCAGCGACATCGTCGTCGCGAATGCGGCCGGCCTGCTTCGCAACATCGATCTCACCCAGGGTACGCCGGCGCCGCCCGGGTGCATGTCAGGCCCGTCGGATCCCGATTGCGCCGGCATGTTCGCCAACCTCGGCATCGATCTCGATTCAGGACGCTGCACGGGCGGCTGTGACGCGCAGTCCTACATCCGTTTGGCCAGCGCCGCCGAACGCGAACGGCTGGCCATACGTTGACCCAACGCGAACCGTAGCTATCAATCTGACCTGAAAACGACCATGGTGCGTTCCCTGATCTTTCTCCTCATGGCGACCGCGGGCGCGATCCATCTCGCCATCGCACCGGGTCATTTCGAGCACGCGCCGGCGCACGGCCACTCTTTTCGGCTTCGCCAGCGCGTGCCAGGTCACTGGCTGGCCTGGTACCATCGTTCATCGAGCCATGCCGCCCTTTTCACCAGCGCGTGCTGTCGGGCATCGTGGTCCTCTGGATGCTCACGCAGCTGTCGTCCACCCCCTTCGCGCTTTCACCCGAACCCCTGGACTGGGAGACGCTCGTAAGCAAGGCAGCCGAAGCGGGCGCTTTTCTGCTCCTTATCGAGCAGCGAAGCACCGATGGACGACGCCACGCCGGCGCCGGCTTCGTATTCGCAACACTGGGCGGCATCGCCATCTGGCAGGGAGGACTCCTCGCCGCAGGTATGTTTCCTGTGCTGGCCCATCAGGATGACACCGGGCATACGCACGCGCCCGGCACCCCGGTAGTGCACGAACACGGCGACGCGGAGGGCGGCGTTACCCTCAAGCAGTGGCTGTCACAGACCTTACCCGGATCCCAAAAGACGGCCTACGACTGGAACCTGCCGGCCGGCTTCCCGCCGCCTCGCGTTCCGGAGGACAACCCCATGACGGAGGCGAAGGTCGAACTGGGGCGGTACCTGTTTTACGACCCGCGCTTGTCCGGAAACGGAACCCAATCCTGCTCCTCCTGCCACCTGCAGGCCATGGCCTTTACCGACGGCCTACCTCAGGCGGTGGGGTCAACGGGCGCCATCCACCCGCGCAGTTCCATGTCGCTCACGAACGTCACGTACAACGCCACGCTAACCTGGGCGAATAGCGCACTCGTTGAGCTCGAAAAACAGATCCTGGTCCCCATCTTCAGCGAAAACCCGGTGGAACTGGGCGTGGCCGGCCACGAGGCCGAGGTGCTCGGGCGGTTACGGGGGGATGAACGCTACCAGCGGCTTTTCCGGGAGGCTTTCCCTGACAGCAACGACCCCTTCACCATCAACAGCGTGACGCGCTCCCTGGCTTCCTTCGTGCGCGCGCTGGTATCGGGAAATTCGCCCTATGACCGGTTCGTCTATGGCAAGGAACTCAGCGCCCTTTCCGAATCGGCGCTGCGGGGTATGGAACTGGCCCTGTCGGAGGACCTCGAGTGCCACCACTGCCATGGAGGATTCAATTTCACCACGTCCACCATACACGCCAATACCCGCTTTTACGAGGCGCCTTTCCACAATACGGGGTTGTATAACGTCGATGGAGAAGGGAGCTACCCGGCAGATAATCTGGGATTATTTGATGTGACCAACCGGCCGGAGGACATGGGAAGGTTTCGGGCGCCGACGCTCCGCAACATCGCCCTGACGGCACCTTACATGCATGATGGCAGCATCGCGACGCTCGAGGACGTGATCCGATTTTACGAGCAGGGAGGCCGCCGGATCGAGGCAGGAGCACGCGCCGGCGACGGACGCGTGAACCCGTACAAGAGCGGCTTCGTGGGTGGATTCACCCTCGACGATCAGCAACGCGAGGACCTCATCGCCTTCCTGCACAGTCTGACCGACTCCACCTTCAT
>JAWKNW010000061.1 GCA_041391505.1 Rhodothermales bacterium | reverse complement strand
CTGGCAGCACGCCGCCGGCAGCATGATGCTCGATCAGCTCTTGTTCACCTACACCCTCACCCGCGACGACCGCCTGCTCGCCCCGCTCAAGGCATCGCTGGATCTGGTGGCGCGCTACCGCGACGCGCCGGCGGCTGATGCCCTGCCGGCAGGCTCGCCGCAATGGGCCGCCGCCATCCTGCGCGAAACCAGCGCGTTCTGGAGCGTCGTCGAGACCTGGCGACTCCGCACGGGAGACAAGACGTACGACGACCTCATTCTGAACTACGGCACACCGTACGCGCGCTATCGTCTTTCGGGGGATACGAACCACCTCGCAGCCGGCCTGGAGGATATCCTGGACGTCGTCCGCTTCAACGTCCCGCTGCTGACCGATCAGGTGCTGCACACCGACCGCGTCTACGTCGCCCGCCCCAATACCCCGGGCGAGCGGCACCTGAGCGCGATGCTGACAGGGGACGGGACGCCTGAAGCGATGTCTCCCTACCCGGTCGTCACCTACAGCCAGCTCAGCGCGACGACGGCCGCGCTGGTCACCGACAGCAGTCCGTCCGGGTTCGGCATCGACCTGTACGAGACGAGCCGCGAACGCAAACTGGTGGAGCTGCGGCTCTGGCATCTAGCGCCGGGCTACTATCAATTCAGGTATTACGAGCGCGGCAAGGAAGTCCGGGATCTGGATCTTCACGTCACGCGCCGGGGCATGCGCTACCTCCTCTCGATCCCGGGGCAGACGATGACGCGGGTGGAAATCGAAGCCAAACAGTAATTTTATGCGGGCCGGGATTGCTGCTGCACACCCTCACGATGTCGGTCGATCCAGTACCCCCAGATGACGATGAGCCAGAGGCTCTGCGCACTCCATGCAATCGCGGAGACACTGGGCGGTGGAGGGCCGAACAGATTGGCCAGATAAACGACGACCAGAAATCCGATCAATCCCCAGAAGGCGAAGGTCCCGACCCGGTCCTTCGCCCGTGTCGATCGTGCATAGAGGTATACGCCGGCCAAAAACAACGCGCCTTCGACGGCCAGCGTCGCCGGCAGCCGATCCCACAGGCCGAGCCCGACGCGGAGGTCGCCGCCGATCGTGATCGGCATGTCCGGTCGATGGGTGGCCACGTCGAGAACCCAGTGGCTCGCAACCAGCGCCGCGAGCATCCCGGCCGCCGCACGCCGGTTTTTATGGACGACAAGGTACACGCCGGCGAACACGCCGGCCCAGACCACAGCCATGACAAGGCTATGCGAATACGGATAGCTGATGAAGTCCAGCGGCGTAACCGCGGTGATGCCGGGCGCTATCTCAACCTGTTCCAGGCCCAGCAACAACAGCGTCGGCCAGAGCAGATCCGCGAACTGCACGGCAATAAACAGTGTCCCCAGCGAGACGGCGGGGGCGAATCGCTTCGCTCCGAGTCCGAGGGCGTAGTGACCTATAAACATAGTGGGTAGGGATTGGGGACCGACGTTGCTTCACTCATCCGGCCGATTCGTAGGCGGTCCGGATCCAGTCGATCAGGTCGGCATCGACCTCGCCGGCGTCGGTGAGTTTCACCTTGTAATTGCACATCTGCCCGGCCGGCAACGCCAGCAGCCGATCCGTGGCGTCGAGGCCTTTCATGTTCAGCCCGACCTCCACCCGCGTATTCGTGGCCGGCCCGATCATCACAAACTGCTTCTTGCGCCGGTAACTGACGTACGTCTTCTTGGGCGCCTCCTCGAAATCACCCAGATCGCGCAGCACCTCGAGCAGCCGATCGTGAATGGGCCGTAGCGCGGCTTTGGGACCGGTGTAGAGTCCGTCGAGGACGGCATCGCCGGCGACTCCTTTCGCTACGGCGGCGCTTTGCCCATCGCTCTGGCGCGCGAAATGGACCAGCAGGTTCGCATCGCCATGCCCCATGCCCAGCGTCGTCTTGAGCATCGCGACCAGTTCGCCGTGTTTGGACAGACCGCTCGCGTGGACGATGGCCTTGAGTTCATCGAGCGTTTTTCCGGTTCGCGTTTCCATGTTGGCCAGCTGGGTGGCCACGGCCTTGTTGAATCTGCCATGTGTCGTGCGTTTTCAGTTCAAGGTTTCATGTTCATGGTTCAATGATGTATGCCAGGAACCTTGAACATGGATCGTTTAGAGCCGGTTGAGAACTTGCATTCGCTCTCTTCTCGTCATCCCCCGACCAGATTGGGGGATGACAAACCCGCGGAATGTGGTTAAAGGCACATCGTCCTTGATCGTTAAACATGCAACCTGGAACGGCAACCCATGCATTCTGATGAATGCATGTGTTGTTTAATGCACCAGCAGCATCTTGCCGACGCCCACGTGGGTGCCCGTCCGCAGCACGTACAGGTAGACGCCGCTCGCAAGCCCATCCGCCGTGAAACGATGTATATGCCGGCCGGCTTCCTCGCGCGCCTGGAGCAGGAGCCGTACTTCGCGGCCGAGGATGTCGTATACGACGAGCGTTACATCGGCTGCTTCCGGGAGCACATACTGAATGCTGGTCGACCCGTTGAACGGATTTGGGTAGTTGCCCTCCAGGGTGAACGTCGTCGGTTCGGGCTCCGGCTCCGCCATGATGCCCGGCGTGGCCGGCGTATACGTCTGTGTCATGTAGCGCGCACTGCGCAGGGCAGTTCCGCCGGGCGTCCCATGGATCGCCGTTGGGTCCGCCGGCTGTGCGTCGCCCACGGCTTCCAGATAATAATAATAGTCCACACCGGCAGTCACCAGGGAATCGACGTACGAAACCGCGTCCGCCGGCAGCATCGCCACCCGTTCATACCCGCACGGAATGGCCGGCTCGTCCAGGCAGCCGCTAATGTACAGGTTATCCACCCGGTCCCGCGTGCGGAACAGCTCCCAGTGATCGACGGCGGGCCCGGCTTCTGCCGGCGTCCAATCGAGGGCGATCCTGTCGGCCTCGGTGCGCAGGCTGAACCGCGTCGGCGGACGCGGCGGCTCCACGATCGGATAGGCGGCCATCGCGTTGCTGGCGTTGTACAGGTCCCGGGCGCGGTAGAACGTCTGAAACAGCGAATCCCGGGCCGACATCACCCACTGGTTTTTCGTCTGTATTTCGGTCCCGACGAACACATTGTCGTAATCGAACGGCTGCGTATCGATCGCACCGTCGCCGTCGGCGTCGTAAGCGATGAGGCTGGATTCCCGGTCTCCGCCGGCCCGCTTGAACGCGCGTCCGATCTTCGTTGCCGCGTCGACGCTGAGGCCGGCGGCGCCTTCGGAGACGACGACGTTGACGCAGGCATTCGGCGCCAGCTCGTAGGGGCCAAACCCGGTGGTCGGGGAAAAGCCGCCGGCGAATTGATCCAACAGCGTTGGATCGTCGGGTGGGATCCAAAACGCGCCGGATGGCTGCATCAGGTCGGCGAAATGCGGATAAATCCGCCCTTCGCACGTGACGCACCCCGGATACTTCAGCTGCCCCCGCATGCCCAGGATGGTGTCTTCATAATAATCTTGCTGCGTGGGCTCGCTGGCCACGGGAAGGCTCGTGACCGAGTCGTTGTCCATCCAGGCCAGGATGGACGGTTGCCTGGCGGGGTCATAGGACCGGTCATCCGGCCCATTGTCGGCATGGATGATGGATTGCCCGACCATCGTGGGGCCGGCCAGGCGGCCGACCGTGTCGCCGGCGGCCACGTAGGGACTCCTGTCGCTGAACAGGGCCCCCCCTATATTGGAGTACCCCATTTCGGCCCGAAAAATCAGATTTGAACCCATCCATCCGTACTGGGCGGTAAAATCCACCGGATAGGTCGCATGGCCGTCGCCGACGACGTCGAACATGCTGTACCGCCCCCAGACCTGCGGCGAGGACGTTGCCCAGGCCGCCTGCTCATTGCCTCGCCAGCGGTGGATGCTGAATAACATGACGTCGTGCAGCGTCTGATTCGGCAGTTCGATGTCGGCATCCTCGTCCGTATTGCCGGTGTTGCAGTAGGCGTATTCGACGATGTGGTAGTTGTCGTGGAAGGCGTTCGTGTAGGCATAGGCCTTGCGATCGACCGTGATACCGAGCGCCAGATTATAGGTGGTGTGCACCATCCGGTCGGCCGCGAGGGTCGGGTCCACGTCGTCGAGCACGGCCCGTTTGTCGAACGAGGCGGCGCCGTTCACCTCGACAACCGTGTCCGGATACCGCCCGATGAGTGTATTCCGGAGCGGAAAGCTGACCTCCCTGTCGTTCTTCTCGAAATCCGAACGGGGTCCCATACGCGTGACGAAAAAGGGGTACGCCTGCCCATTCGGATCCGTCCAGTCCTTGACGCCCACCCAGAATCCATCCGCCGTCCTTATGGCCCGAGTGCCTGAGAATCGCCGGATACTGCATGCCATTCTCAGAGACGCCGGTCCAGCCGAGCGCCCCGGTCGCACTGTATACCTGCTGGTAGGCGCCGATATCCAGCCACTTGTACTCGAATTGCGGCACATACGTGACGTACTTTCGGCCGCTCCACAGCGTCAGCTCCGTGGCGACCGTATTCGTGACTTCCAGCACGTAGGGGCCAATGTTGGTGTATGAGGGGTTTTCAATGGTGTACCGGTCGGCATGCGCGCCGGCGATGGGTACGTCGTCCAGATACCACTGGTACCGGTTATGCTCGCCCCCAACCGGTATATGCAGGGTCACGCGGGTGCTATCGTATGCGAACACCGGTAGCGGCGACACGGGAAGCAAACCCTGGGGGGCATAGGTAAACGCGAATGACGTCCCCACATTCGGCTCGAGATCTTCAAACGTAAACGCATTGTTCTCCACACGGACGTCGACGAGCGCAGGCATCCCGCTCAGGTCGGGCAGTTCGAAGAGCCCATTGCCATTGACATACAGCCGCTCGAGATGCGTCAGCCCGACGATCGCGTCCGGCACGCCGCCCCGCAGCTCGTTATTCTGCACATCCAACACACGCAATTCGGTGAGATTGCCCAGGGAAGGCGGAAGACCTGAAGGCCTCTGACGACTCGACAATCCGTTCGACGCCAGCTCGATCCGGGTGACGCGACCGTTCGCAACGGTGATCCCAAACCAGCTGCCCATGGGGCCTCGCAGCCAGTTCGTGCGGTTATGCCAGTTGATGGCATCCGTGGTGTTATACAAATCGACCAGCGCGAGCGAATCGGCTTCCCTATCGGACAAAGCCGCGCCGAACGCTGTCCCTTCATCCGGCAGAAGCGTTTTCCGCGCATGCTCCACCGATGTAAATGGCGACATCACCCCGCCCCAGATCATGGCCGGCACAAGCAGGAAAGCCGGTCTAAGAGGCAACCATGAACGCCTCACATCGCGCTTCATACAGCATCGTTCGGCAGATTGAGAATTGAGCGCACCGCTCATGCAACCACTCTACAGCCCGTCCCCATTTCAAGCGTCTGCAATATAGGGTGGAACCGCTTTCGATCGACGGGTATTTCGTGCCACCCTGTCTGCGCCCTGGACGGCC
>JAWKNW010000060.1 GCA_041391505.1 Rhodothermales bacterium | reverse complement strand
CCTTCCGCGTCGGCGATTTGCCGGCCGGCTCGTACGTGCTCACGGCGCGCCGCGAAGGTTATGTGGCGACCACGGACAGCGTGACGGTCGTGGTAGGCGACATCGTGGAGCGGGTCATGCGCATGGACGGCATGCCCCGCGTCGACCGTTTCGACGTGCGTTCGGCGCACATCAGCCGGTGGTGGCCCCCTCCGCAGGAGCTGTACCGACTGGAGGTTACGGCGGAGGTGAGCGATCCCGACGGGATATCCGACATCGATCGGGTGTGGATCGAAGTCCCCGAAGTGGGACTGGTCGACACCCTCGTCGCGTCGGGGACGCCGGGTCAGTTTCTGTCGATCCTCCAGGAAGCCAGCCTCCCGGTCGGCGTGGAGTCGCTGCTCGGGCACGATCACGTGATCCACGTTCGGGATCGCGCCGGCTATGAACTGGTCAGCAGCGCCCGCAAGATCGCGCGCGTGATCGACGCTACGCCCGTCGCGAGTACCCCGACGAGTCTGGCCACCCTCATCGATCCCGCGCCGCGGTTCAACTGGGAGCCGCTTCGCATGCCCTATCCCTACACGTACCGGCTCGACATCGTCCGCGTCGATGAGAATATCCAGACCGTCGTTCAGCTCCTCGAAAACATTCCCGCCGATAGCGTATCGTTGAAGATTCCGACCCCCCTGCTGTCCGGCGAATACTTCTGGACGGTGTCGGTGGTCGACGAATTCGGCAATCGCAGCCGCTCGCGCGAAGCCGGCTTTCGCATCCAGTAGCGCCGAACCGGCGCCGCGCGCCATCTTAATTTTTCTGGTCTTATGTCCGCTGCGGAACCGCAAAACAGATCCAACCTCGAAGCGCTGTTCGACATTGCGCTGACGCTAAATTCCATTCAGGAATCCGGGGCGTTGATGGAGAAGGTGCTGGAGGCCGCGATGGACGCGCTCGGCGCCGATCGAGGCTTCGTGCTGCTCAACTCGGAAACGGAGCGCGCCGGCTTTGAAGTCCGCGCCAGCATGAACTTTACCGAGGAGCAGCTGGGCGATGTCGTGCGCATCTCGACCAGCGTCGTACACCGGGTGTTGCAGACCGGTGAGCCGGTGATGGTGCACGAGGCCCTCGAGGACGAGCGGTTCAGTGGCGCGGAGAGCATCGTGGTGCAGCGCATCAAGTCGATCGCGTGTGTGCCGCTGCGCCTGAAAAGCCGGCAGATCGGTGCGATCTATATGGATTGCCTGACCGATCGGAGCCGGTTCAAGCAGGACAACCTCCCCTTTCTGGAAGCCTTCTCGAATCTCGCGGCGGTGGCCATCGAAAACGCACGGCTGTACCAGACGCTGCGCGACGAAAACCGCCAGCTTCGGAGCGAGCTGCAGCGGATCCACGGCTTCGATGAAATGATCGGGCAGAGCCCGCCGATGCGCCGGCTTTATGCGATCATGGAACGCGTGCTCGACAACGACGCCACCGTGCTCATCGAAGGCGAGAGCGGCACGGGGAAGGAGCTGGTGGCCCGCGCGATCCATTACAACGGCCACCGCCAGAAAAAGCCGTTTCTCGCGCTATTTTGCGGCTCGCTGCCGGACACGCTGCTGGAGAGCGAGTTGTTCGGGTACAAAAAAGGCGCGTTTACGGGAGCGGCTGTGGACAAGGCCGGCCTGTTCGAGGCCGCAGACGGCGGGACCCTGTTTCTGGATGAAGTCGGCGACCTGAGCCCGTCGCTCCAGACGGCGTTGTTGCGCGTGCTGCAGGAGGGCGAGATCAAACGGATCGGCGAGACCAAGGTGCGGCATGTCGACGTACGCATCCTTTCCGCGACCAACAAACCGCTGAAGCAGCTCATCAAGGACGGCTCCTTCCGCGAGGATCTGCTCTACCGCCTCAACACGATATCGCTGACCACGCCTCCTCTGCGCGACCGCGGGATGGACATCCCGCTGCTGGCGAACTTCTTTCTGGACAAATACGCCGTGGGCCGGCGGGAGTACATCAAGGGATTTACACCCGAGGCGATCGAGGCCATGCGCGCGCATCCGTGGCCGGGCAACGTGCGCGAGTTGCAGAACACGATCGAGCGCGCCGTCGTCATGGCGCGGGGCGAATTTCTCGATGTGGAGGATATGAACCTGCCGGCGGGAGAAAAGCCCCTCAAGCGGACGTATCATGAGATGCTGAATGAGGGACAAACCCTCGCCGATATCGAAAAACGCGTCGTGCTCGAAGCGATGAAGGACAGCGACGGCAACGTGTCCGAGACGGCCCGTCGCCTCGGGGTATCGCGCGGCTGGATCCACAATCGCCTCAAGGAATGGAATCTCCCGACCTCGTAGCAGACGTCAAGCCGTTTCTGGAGCTGTCCCGAAGCGCCTGGACCGTCGTGTACAAGGCGTACCAGGCGTCGCTGGATCGGTTTGTCCTGCTCAAGGTCGTCAATCCCGATGCGCGGCACGACGAGGAGATGACGGCTCGCTTCGAGGAAGAGGCGCGGCTGATGGCGCGCATCCAGCATCCGAATGTCGTCAGTGTCTACGGGTTCGGGCGCTCCGCGAACGGGGCCTACTTCACGGCGGAGTACGTCGAAGGCATGTCGCTCGCGAACCTGCTCGCCGAGCATCGCCTGCCGGCCTCCCTGGCGCTTTATATCCTCTCCGCCGTCGTCGCCGGCCTCCGGGCCGCGCATGCGGAGGGCATCTTCCACCGGGATCTGAAGCCGGCGAACATCCTGCTCTCGCACGAAGGGCAGGTCAAAATCGCCGACTTCGGGATGGCGTCGCTTCAGGAGGGGGAGAGCGGGAAGTCGGAAATCCGCGGCACGCTCGCTTACATGGCCCCCGAGTACCTGATGGATCCCGTGCCGACGGCGCAGTCCGACCTGTTTTCGCTCGGGGCTACCTTTTTCGAGATGCTCGCCGGCCACCCCGCCTTTGCCGGCAAGGATGCGAGCAGCCTGATCGATGCCGTCCTCAATTACGAGCCGACGCGCGTGCTCGACGCCAACCCCTACGTACCGGCGTCGATGAACGCCGTATGTGTGAAGCTCCTCGCCAAGTCGCCGGCGGATCGGTACGCGAGCGCCCAGGTGCTGGCGGCGGATCTCGAGAGCGTATGGCGCGATGTGCGTTCCGCCGGCGCCGCCGAGCTCAAAGCCTTTCTCGAAGACCCGGAGGGCACGACGGCGGCGCTGCAGCAACCGCCGGCGCGCATCGAACCCCCGCTGGCTGCGCCGGTGCGCGAGCCGTCGCCTCCTGCACGGCCCCGGCGGGTGCCGGCGGCCGCCTGGATGGGCGTCGCACTCCTGGTCGTTGCGTTCTCGATCTGGTCGTTCGGCCGCGGGGAGCCGGAGAGCGAGCCGGCTCCGGTCGCGAATTCCCCGGATACGTCGCGTGTGGAGGTGGACCCGCCGGCGAACGATCCGGCCCCCGTGCCGGCGGACGCGCGCCCCGCGATGCCGCCCGGCCGCCAGCCCGAGGGGCAGTCCGCCGCGCCGGCGTCCGAGGCCTTCCCCGAAACGATACAGCCGGAGCCCGGCACGCAGCAGCCGGAAGCGGCGGACACCATATCGACCGTGCCGGTCGTCGAAGCGCCTCCGGCCCTGGCCCATCTCTCGGTAGCCTGTACGCCGTATTGCGACGTGTTTGTGGGCGACGACTCGCTCGGCACGGCGCCGCCGGCGCGGTCGCTGTCCATGGAGGCTGGCACCTATGCCGTCGTCCTCCGCCACCCCAACTTTCCTCCCTACCGCACCTCGGTAGCGCTGCGCCCCGGACAGTCCGACACCCTGAACGTATCCTTGTGGCGGTCGGTGGCAACGCTCGATCTGGATGTGATACCCTGGGCGAAGGTGTATATCGATTCCACGTTTGTGGACGACACGCCCCTGGAAAGCCCGATCATCCTGTGGCCCGGCGCGCATCGTCTGGCGCTGGAATTACCCGGCGTCGGGCGCTGGGAAACCACCCTCGTCGTGGAAGCCGGCGAGGTCATCAAAAAAGCCTATAAAATGCAGGATTTACTGGCAAAATAGGGGCTTTTTGCAAAGTGGTATAGCTGTTGCAGTCAGGGTACGTACACCCCCGAAAATGCCCTCCAACTGACCAAATTTTGAACACCTGTTCATACCGAACGCAATGAAATCGCGTTATCTCTGGCTCTTGTTTTCATGGCTTCTGGTTTCATCGCCCGTCGATTCGGCGCGGGCGCAAACCGCCGCCAAATGGCAGGCACGCTCGGCCATGGCGACGGCGCGCTCCGGGCTCATGGCGGTCGAGCACCAGGGCCGCATCTACGTGATCGGCGGCCGGGACGCCAACGGCGACGTGCTCGATCTCGTCGAGCGGTATAACCCGGCCAGCGACACCTGGGAGACGTTCCCGAGCCTCCGCAAAGGACGCGAAAATGGCGCGGCAGTCGTCTATAACGGGCAACTGATGGTGATCGGTGGCCATACGAATTCGGACGAGACCACCAAGGATGTGGAAGTGTTCGACGAAGGGGAGAACCGCTGGGTCTCCTTCAGCGGGCTGGACGAGGCGCGGCAAGGGCTCGCCGCCGTCGTGCTGCATGGCGAACTGTATGTGGTGGGGGGCTCGAATGAAAACGAGCAGATCCTGACGAGCGTCGAGTCGTACGATCCAAACGACACGAAGTGGGTGCCTTCGGATTGGGTGCTGGACATTCCGCGGGCGTCGTTCACCGCCGTGACCCTCGGCGACTCGGCTTATGCGCTGGGTGGCTTTAACGCCTTCGGGCCGATGAACCTCGTCCAGCTGTATACCTCGGAACTGGGCACGATCGACCGTGCGCCGCTCGCCGTGGCGCGGGGCGGTCTTTCGGCCGTCACCCTGGACGGACGCATCCTCGCGCTGGGGGGCCGCAAGGCCAACAACCAGGTCGTGGCGTCCGTCGATCGCTACGACCCGGTATCGAACAGCTGGCAGGCCCTCGCGCCGCTGAACGCCGGCCGGGAATCGTTCGCGGCCGTCACGGTGGGCGATGAAGTTTATGTGTTCGGGGGCGAAGATACGGCCGGCAACGCGCTGTCGTCCGTCGAGTCCTATTCGGTCCTGCCGGCGCCGTCGGCGATCGACGATGCGCTCGTGCTCGACGAGGACGTCTCCGCCTCGGTCAACGTCCTGATCAACGACAGCGACCCCCTCGGCGGAGCGCTCGCCATCGGCGGGTTCTCGCAGGGGGCGCACGGCGCCGTGACGAAAGTGAACAATTCGACGCTGCAGTACGTGCCGGCGCCGAATTACGCAGGATCCGACTCGTTCACCTACACCGCCGTCAATCAATCGGGCATCTCGTCGACCGGCACCGTATCGGTCACGGTACGCGCCGTCAACGATCCGCCCGCCTTCGTCACCTCGCCCGTCGAGGGTGCGCTCACCGGTGCGTCGTATGTGTACGACGTGACCGTGGGCGATGTCGATGGCGATGCGCTCACGCTCGGCGCCACGGTGCCGGCCTGGCTTTCGCTGGTGGATAACGGCGACGGCACCGGCACGCTGGCCGGAACGCCCACCGCCTCGGAGCTGGGATCGCACAACGTGGTGCTGACGGTGGGCGACGGGACGGTGACCGTGCAGCAGGCTTTCACGGTGACGGTCGTGGCCGGCGCCCCGGCCGCTCCCGTCCTCACGTTTCCCGCGGACGGCGCGCTGGACATGGCGCTCCGCCTGGCGCTGACCTGGTCCGCACCGGGCGCGTCGACGTCCGATGTCCAGGTCTCGACGAGCAGCGATTTTTC
>JAWKNW010000059.1 GCA_041391505.1 Rhodothermales bacterium | reverse complement strand
AAAACAGGTCTCGTAGGGGATAGCCTCCCTGTCATCTCGCACGTTGCTCGGCGCCTTCATGGCCAGACTTCTTCCTCAGGATACGTCACTACGGCCGTACGTGGATTATTACTGGGTGGTCGACGAATTCGATGCGCGAACGCTGGGGAATGAGGCTGTGTATGAATTCCCATCCCTCGCTCCCGAGCTGCTACTTTGTCTGGAAGGTGAGATCATCATCGACTACAAAGGCCGGCGTCATTCCATCGTCGAAAGTACGCTGTTCTCCCACATCGACGAGGGGTTTGTGGTCTATCCCCATCGTATTCGTCGGATGATCGTGGTAAAGTTCAAAAATCGAGGCATGTCCGCCATCATGCCGTTCGTCGGTTACAATGCATCCGAATTGATTGCACGACCTTTCGCGCTCGCAGTGGACGTGTTCGGGCGACGGCTCGAGGTGTTCGAACGTCATCTGCGCACCTTACCTGACGATCAAATCGCCCCCGAATTGGACAACTGGCTGATGAAAACATTCAACCGCCAGGCATCGGGAATCGTTTATGACCTCTCCGACCATCTCACGCCCTCCATGTCGGTCAGCGAGGTGATCGCGCTCACACGTACCTCATACAGCACCGTCGAACGTCATTTCCGAAACGACACGGGGCTCTCGCCCAAGCAATACCTGATGCGAAACCGCGCCCGCCATGCCGTGCGAGATATCTTCGCCACAGCGCATACAGGCAGGCAGAATGATTGGTTCGACCTTGTGACGACCTATGCGTACCACGACCAATCCCATTTCATCAAAGAGATCAAACGGTTCACCGGCTTTACGCCGGCACAACTCGTCTCGTTACCCTGGTTCAGCCGGTACCGTCCCCAGATCGAGCCCTGACGAGTTTTTACAATGCATTCGCGCTGCGCGAGGCGATCTTACAGGGGTGTGACGCTTCCTTTCACGCTGCCACCCAATCGGTGTAGTTCAACGCCAGACGTTCCCCAACCCACTCTGCCTGTCGCCAGGCGCAATTTGCTCCCATGCTAGAAATACAGGACCTCGTTAAAGTCTACCCCGGCCCCGTAGCCGCGCTGCAAGGCATCCGACTGGAGATTCCACAGGGCATGTTCGGCCTACTGGGGCCCAATGGATCGGGGAAGACCACGCTCATGCGCATTCTCGCCGGCCTGCTCGAATCGACGTCCGGCCGTGTTGTGTTTCAGGGTGATGACGTTACCCATCATCCGGAGAAAATCTGGCCCCGACTCGGGTACCTTCCCCAGTATTTCGGCTTCTATCCTAACCTGACGGGCGAGGCCATGCTGCTTCATATGCTGCGACTCAAGGGTGTCGACGCGCCGGGCGGGCTGACGGCCCTGTGCGGGGCGCTGCTGGAGCGCGTTAATCTCACATTCGCCGCGAAGCGCAAGGTCAAGTCGTATTCAGGGGGCATGCGACAGCGGCTTGGCATCGCGCAAGCGCTCGCCGGCGACCCGGACCTCATCATCGTCGATGAGCCGACGGCAGGGCTCGATCCGGAGGAACGGATTCGCTTTTATCGCCTCCTCGCCGAACTGGCTGAGACCCGTACCGTGCTATTATCCACCCACATCGTGGAGGATGTGGCCATGTTGTGCCCCCGATTCGCCGTCATCCGAAATGGCCGGCTGGTGGCCACCACCACGCCTGAGGCCGCTCGGGCCCGGATAGCAGGAATGATCTACGAGGGCACGGTAAGTCATGCGGACTTCGCGGAGGTATCGCGTACCGAGCGCATCACCCAGTCGTACCTGATCGAAGGCCAGAATTTTGTGCGTGTCCATACAGAAGGCCGGCCGCCCGATGGCTTTACACCGGCCACGCCGACCCTCGAGGATGCTTACTTTGCCTTGATGCAGGGAGGCACCGCATGACATGGCATCGCATGCTCACTATCGGGCAGCACGAGCTGCGCACCCAGATTTCCGGGCCGCTCTTCTGGTTGATGATCGGGCTGGTCGTCCTCGTCACCCTGATGCTCAACCCGGACGGCATGATCCCATCGGGCGATGCGGCGACCGGCGTACTGCCGTATATCAACTCCCGCTACGCGCTGGCGAACATCTTTAGTCTGAGTGGTAGCCTGGTCTACACCTTCATGGCCTCGCTACTCGCCGGCCTGTCGGTGATCCGCGACGACGAAGCCCAGGTTGGCGAACTGCTACATAGCACACCACTAACCCGCCGAGAATATGTCGGTGGCAAGCTGGGCGGCGTGCTCGTCGCTTTGACCGTGGTGATGGCGTTTCATCTCGTATTCGCCATGTGGCGGGTACAGTTTGCACCGGAATCCAACCCGGAGATGCGCATCGGCCCGTTCGAGATCGGCAACTTCGTCGCCCCGTTCTTTGCCTTCCTCGTTCCCGGTGCCGTGTGCTGCGCGTGTGTCTCCTTCGCGATCGGCGAACGCAGCCGGCAGCCGATGCTGGTTTATGCCTTCCCAATCGTGGCCTTCCTCGGCATCCTGTTTTTCCTATGGACGTCGGACGTAGCCAGCGGGGACACCGCCGCGAACCACCTGATGATGATCGCCGAACCCTGGAATCTGCGCTGGCTCCGCCAAAACGTATACATGGTGGATCGGGGCGTGGCGTTTTATAATGCGGCGCCGCTGGCGCTGGATGGGACGTTCTGGCTGAGCCGGCTCTTTGTATCCGGGCTCGCCGGCGTGGCGGTTTCGTACGCCCTCTTCCGGCGAGAGCGGGTAGACACATGGATTTCTCGACAGACAAGACGCCGCGCTCAGCGTGTCACCCTGGAGCCGACCGGTAGCGTGCCGGTGAGCTTCAAGCCGCTGGGTGACCTTGGGATGCGCACCCAAAAGCCAGGCTTGTGGACAAGCCTGTGGTATATCCTTCTTGCCGACCTGCGCGAGCTGCGCGGCCAGCCCGGGCTGTATGTCCTGGTGCTTTTTATGGTGATGATGGTGCTCGAGTTCGCAAGCGAAGGCGGGCGCATACTCGGCATTCCGGAGATCCAAACCGCCGGTAACCTGGCTGTCGGCGGCATCGATGTATTATCCTCGTTCGCCGCTTTGCTGCTGCTTTTTTATACCGTGGAATCGCTCAACCGGGAACGGCTCACCGGGTTCGCGTCCATCGCCTATGCGGCGCCGTTTCAGACGGCCGCGTTGCTCGCCGGCAAGAGCCTCGCCCAGGGAGTGGTCGTCGCCGTGATCGTTGTGGCATGCACGTTGATGGGCCTCAACGTACTTATCGCCCAAGATGCGGGTCGCGTCGAAATAGGGCCCTTCCTGTTGGTATGGGGGCTCGTGCTGGGGCCGACGTATTTTTGCTGGAACGCCTTTATCACGGCGGTCTTCGCGCTCGTTCGCGAACGGTACACGACGTATGCGATCGGCCTCGGCGCACTGTTGGTGACGGTCTACGCCTTCCAGAGCGGGGGGATGACCTGGGTGTTTAACTGGCCGCTATGGGGCACGCTGCGCTGGAGCGATATGGGCCTCTTTTCGCTCAACGGGCGAGCACTGGTGCTGAATCGTCTCCTGGTGCTTGGCGTCGGCGTGTTCTTCTCGGCTGTAGCTCTGCTTGGTTTTGCTCGAACCGAGCGCGACGCTGCCGGCCTGCTGCATCGGTGGCGGCCCAGACAGCTCGGCCGTGTGGCCGTCGCGCTGGCGCCCTTCCTGATCGTCCCGCTTGTCATCGGCGTTTACCTGGCACACGAAATCAACGCCGGCTTCCAGGGCCACGCGGCCGAAGCCCGCGCAACGTCCTACTGGCGGCAACATGTCGCGACCTGGGCAGGCGCGCCTCTACCCACGATCTTGCACGTAGACGCGGCAGTACGCCTGGAGCCCACGCGGCGGCGTGTCGACATACAGGGTACCTATGTCCTCGCGAATCGCTCGACGGCGCCACTGGATGCCCTGCCGTTCACGGTCTTCGCATTCGACAACGTCTCCTGGTCGATCGATGGCGAGGCTCACGCGTCGGAGGACCGTGCCGGCCTGCAGGTGCTGCACCCGGCCCGGCCGATGATGCCAGGCGAGGAACTCCGTGTCGGCTTCTCGTATAGCGCCGAATTTCCCGCCGGCATGACACGAAATGGTGGTGGCGTCGAGCAGTTTATCCTACCCTCCGGTGCGGCGCTGAACGATTTCCTTCCCGTTCCCGGATTTGACGAAACGATCGGCGTGGATGCCGACAACCGGCCCGACCCACGCGTGTATCCAGACGATTTCTGGCGCGGCGAGCTGCCGCCCATCTCGGGGAACGCGACGGCGTTCACGACCCGTTTTACCGTGATGGCGCCCGACGGCTACACCGTCAACATGGTTGGCACGAAGCGGTCCGAGCACTCCGATGGCGGCACAACGACCTCAGTATGGGAGAGCGATGCGCCCGTCAAGGCCGTCAACCTGGTTGCCGGCCGGTGGGATGAAAAGCGACAGGGCGGCACAGCGGTATTCTACCACCCCGACCACGCCTACAACGTCGACGAGATGCTGAACACCCTCGTCGCGGCGCGCGAGCGCTACTCGGCCTGGTTCTATCCGTATCCGTGGCAGGAACTCCGACTGAGCGAATTCCCGAATATGGTCACGAACGCGCAGGGATTTCCAACCAATATCCCGTTCTCGGAGACGTCGGGATTTTTATCGAGGCGCGACGCCGATCTGAGCGCCGCCTTCGTCGTCACCGCGCACGAGGCCGCACACCAGTGGTGGGCAAACGTGCTGACGCCCGGCGAGGGCCCGGGAGCCGATGTGCTCATCGAGGGCATGGCGCATTACGCCACGCTCCTGTTGCATGAAAGTGAGAAAGGCCAGCTGGCGCGCATCGCGTTCGCGACACGTATCGAGGAGGAGTATTTCGATCAGCGCCGCGTGGATCGCGAGCAACCCCTGGCCCGGACGGTCATGACCACCCAGGCCGATGAAAGTGTCGTCTACAACAAGGGCGCCTGGGCGTTCTGGATGTTGCACAATCACCTCGGACGCGAAGCCATGTTCGCCGGCCTGCAATCCTTCATTCGTACCTATCTCGTGCCGAACGACTACCCGGCACTGCACGACCTCATCGAAACGCTCCGTCCCTTCGCGGCGGACTCAAGCGCCTACCAGGCGTTTGTCGACCAGTGGTTCTTCGATGTCGTGACGCCCGAATATCGCCTCGACGATGTGCGTGTCGAGCAACGGGGCGATCAGTGGTTCGTCGAGGCCACCGCCGTAAACCGGGGTACGGGGACGGCTGATGTGGCGATTATCGCGCGGCGCGAGAAGCGCTTCACCGATGCCTACAGAGAGGGTAGGGTGATGGTCCATCTAGCGCCCGACCGGCCCCAACCGGTATCCTGGCTGTTGGACTTTAAGCCACAACGGCTCGTCGTCGACCCCGACGCGATGGTGCTCCAGGCGAATCGGGCGCTTGCCGTCGCGGAGTTAGAGTAGCGATCAAACATGAACAAAGCGCCCCGTTGAGAGGTAGTGTTGCAGCGCTGCAGTGCACGCATCTATCCTGATCCCCCTCATCGGACGTATGCCGGCAAGCTTCGAAAGCCGCCGCTAAAACGGACGATTTCAGAACGTGCCACTCCGTGGTATGGCCGGGCTGTCCGAGTTCATCAAATGGTCGCGCAACCGGGAGCGTGGATGCTGGGATCCCCCCGGCACGGCCTATCCGCTCGGCGCCCCTCCGCCTGCGCGCGTCGATCCGGCCGTCACTCGGGTAACCTTCGTTAACCACGCCCCCCTCGTATTCCACCTGCAACA
>JAWKNW010000058.1 GCA_041391505.1 Rhodothermales bacterium | reverse complement strand
GCATGTGCGCAAGGTGCAGACAGGCACCCTGCCTGTCGTCGGGAGGTCCCTCGACGACGCCCACGCGAACGCGCGGGCTGCTCGGGATGACATCCATTGCATATTGATGCGCTAATCATGCCTGCCAAAGAGTACGCCTCAAGACGCTTTGTTGCTTAATCGCGCTGCAAATTATACGCCTTTTTAATCATTCCATACATAGTCGAACAGCAGGACGGACATCGTGATCGTCACGCCGGCGAAGCCGATCATCACCTTGATGTCGTCCTGCGCGGCCACGAGGCCCACGCCGCCGGCGAGCGCGCTCTGCGTGGCATGCACCACGGAGAGCAGGAGCGGGACGAGCAGCGGGAAAAGCAGCACGGGCAGCAGCGCGCCCTGGTTCGACGACCGGGCAATGAGGGCGGCCAGCAGCGTCGTCGAGCTGGCGAGGCTGATCGCGCCGAGTCCGATGGCCGTAACCAGCAGCATCGGGCGCTCGACCTCGATGCCCAGCAGGAAGATGTAGGCGACGAAGGCGAGGCTGTTTACCAGCAGGATCAGCAGGATGTTGAACAGCAGCTTGCCGGCGTACACCATGTCGGGCCGCGTATTGAGTTGCAGCAGCAGCACCGTCCCGCGCTCCTCTTCGCCGATGAAGGAGCGCCCCAGCCCCACACTCGCCGAAAACATGATCACCACCCAGATCAGGGCGGACTGTACCCGGGGCGAGATCTCCTCCTGTCCGATGGAATACACGACCATCACCAGCGACGCCATCACGAACATGAGCAGCATGTTGATCGCGTAGCGGCTGCGAAACTCCAGCCGGAGATCCTTTACGAGTATGGCCCACATGCCGGCTAGCCAGTCCATCTAAAACGACCCTACAAAGTTGATTTCCGTTTCGAGGCGGTAGCCCGTGCGCTGTTCCACCGTTTCCTGGACGTACTCGATGAGCCGGCGGACCTCCGCCGCCTTGCCCTCGCCGCGGTTGATCATGATGTTGGCGTGGCGGTGTGTGATTTCGATGCCGCCGATACGGGTCCCCTTGAGCCCGCATTCGTCGATCAGCCGGCCCGCCCCGATCCCGTCAATTTTTTTGAAGATGGAGCCGGCGCTGGGCTCGGTGTCGAGCGGCGGGTGCCGGTCGCGCCGCCACGCGAGGTTGGCCTCCATCACCGATTTCATCCACTCCGGGTCGCCGGCCTCCAGCTGGAAGGTGGCGCTGAGCACGATGTCCTCCCGGTCGTGCAGGATCGAGTAGTCGTATCCATACTGAAAATAGGCGACGTCCACCGCGCGCCGCGCGCCTCCTGGTGGGATTATCGGCCTCGTGCAGCACCTCCTCGACTTATCGTCCGCGCCCGCTCGGGCGGCGGAGAGGAAATGGAGATTCTGCCCTGGGCCCGCCGACAGCCGTGGAGGGGATGCCGACGTAGTGCTCGAGCCCCGACGGCCCGTGCGAGACCGCATAGTCGATCGGTGGGGTACACGATGGCGCTGCTGAAGGCCATGTGCGGCGTTCAGGGTCAACCGCGATGGATCAAGACTGGTTGTGGATCACATTTGGAATCCCTCGTCGCTCACCAGGACGTTGGCTTGCCGAGCAGGAAAAACGGCACGCCGGCCTCACGGTGCGGCGTTTAGCGGCCTCCCGCAGGCGTCGGCGGACGGCAGGAAATGTAGTCGACAGGCCGCCGATGCAGAAATGTGGTGTAAGGGGCCAGCGCGACCCGCGTTTGCCGAACGCGGTCCGAACACGTCGGTGAGATCCCGGCGATGATTAGATGGCATCAGATCAGCTTACTTCGCTGGGTACCCGACAATGTCGCCTCACGGAGACTCCATGGGGGTAGCGGCTGTCGCCTCGCAGTCGAACGAGGGCGGTTGGTTCATGAAGCCCGGGCTATTTGTTCCGAAAACGCATGCTGCTAGAGGCGGGCGAATGGCGACTTTTTCACCGAAATGCACTTCAGACATATGGCTGCAATTACCCAACCTGACGCAAGCTGCCGGGCGCACGATGATCGGCGCTACCGTGTTTCTGATCCTCGTGCTCGTCGCTGGCGATGCCTGCGACGATCGACGCTCTGGCTGCCGGCGTCCGCTGGCCGGATCAGCGGTACCGATGTGAACAGCACCGTGGGCGAAGGCCTCGTGTTGCACGCCCCGTGGAGTCGATATCATCCAGTACGCGGCACCAGCGTCCAGGAACGGCTGGAAGAAATCACGGCGCTGTCGTCCGGCCTGCCAGATCGGGATGGATGCGTCGATCCGCTGGCGCCCCGAAGGCCGCCCGGCTGCCGCAGCTCCACCAGGATTGACATCGACCACTACCGCAAAGCTCGTAGCCGAAGCGCACCAGCAGCTGTCCGTGAGATCGTCCGGCCAGTTTACGCCCGAAAGCTGTACTCCTCGCGCCGGCGGGAACTACCGGACAGATCATCGAACAGGTCCGCGGTCTGGCGATCCAGGGGCAGTACGTGCAAATCGACGCCGTACTGATCCGCAACGTGCTCCTGCCCGAGCAAATCCAGCGCGCCATCGAGCGCAAGCTGACCGAGGAACAGGAAGTGGAACGCTACTTCTTCACCCTCCAGAAGGACAGCCTCGAGGCGCAGCGCAAGAAGATCGAAGCGGAAGGCCAGGCCGAATATCAGCGGATCATCACCGAAAGCCTGTCGCCGAACTTCCTCCGCTTCAAGGGCATCGAGGCCACGCAGCAGCTGGCGAACTCGTCCAACACGAAGACGATCATCGTCGGAGGCGGCGAGAGCGGCCTGCCGGTCATCCTGGGGAATCAGTAGGCGGAGCCCATTGCTCCTTGTAGAATGCAATGTCATCCCGAGCAGCGCGAGCGCGCAGCGAGCGCTTGACGAGGGACCTCCCGGCATAGCCGCACGCCGTGCAAGGCCGGGAGGTCCCTCGGTTCTCCGCGATGGCATCGCGGCTATCTGTAAAGCCAATCGATACGAATCACGCGATTCACGTGACCCCTCCCGCCCCTGATGCCATCGCCACCCGGCTCCGCGAGCCGGGGACGGTGCTGCTCGACACGGCAAAACGCGACGATGGCGAGCCGGGAGGATGTCTGCTGTTCGCGAATCCGGTTCGGCACATCGTCGCCGAATCCGTGGCGGATGTCATGCCGGCGTTGCACCGGGCCCAGGCCGCCGTCGATGCCGGGCGCTACATCGCCGGGTTCGTGAGCTATGAGGCCGGCGCGGCGTGCTGCGGCCTCTCGCCGGCCCACGCCGGCCCGGAGCCCCTCCTGTGGTTCGGCGTCTACGACGCGCCGGCGGCGATCGACCTCCCCGAAGCGGATACGCCCGTCTGGATCGGCGACCGCCGGCTCGCCATCGCGCGCGACGCCTATGCGGAAGCGATCGGCCGGATCAAGGACCACATTCGCGAGGGCGACGTCTACCAGGTGAATTTCACCACGTCGCTGCGCTTTCCCTACCGCGGCGATCCGTTCGCGCTCTACCGGGCGCTCCGCAGCCGCCAGCGGGTGGCCTACGGCGCCTATGTGCCGCGCCCCGGAGGAGCGATGCTGAGCTTTTCGCCCGAACTGTTTTTTCGCATCGACGGCGACCGGATCACGGCGCGGCCGATGAAGGGGACCGTCCGCCGGGGCGCCGATGCGGCCGACGACGCGCGCCTCGGGGCGTGGCTGCTGGCCGACGAAAAGAATCGGGCGGAGAATCTGATGATCGTCGATCTCCTGCGAAACGACCTGTCGCGCGTCTGCGAAGTCGGCTCCGTGGAGGTGCCGGCGCTCTTTTCGCTCGAACGCTACGAGACGCTGTTTCAAATGACCTCCACCGTCACCGGACGCCTCCGGCCCAATGTCGATCTGCCGGCGCTGTTCGAGGCGCTCTTCCCCTGCGGGTCGATCACCGGCGCGCCCAAGCGGAGCGCCATGCAGCGGATCGCCGCCCTTGAAACGGGCCCTCGCGGTGTGTATTGCGGGACCATCGGTTTTGTCGCGCCGGGAGGCGACGCCGTGTTCAACGTCGCCATCCGCACGCTCGCCCTGCGGGATGGGGAAGGCGTCATGGGCGTCGGGAGCGGCATCGTGTGGGATTCGGACGCCGGCGCGGAATACGACGAGTGCCTGCTCAAGGGGGCTTTTCTGGGAGAGATCGCCCCGTCGCCGGCCCTGCCCGTGCGGGGGTGAACGCCGATGTCGGATGAACTGCAACTGATCGAGACCATGCGGTGGACCGGCAGCGTCCGGCTGCTCGGGTACCATCTCGCCCGGCTGGGTGCGTCGGCGGAGGCGCTGGGATTTGGAATGGATCGGCCGGCGATTCGCCGCGCCATCGAGGCCTGCATCCCGCAGGAGGATCCGGACAGCCCGATGCGGCTCCGCCTGCTGCTGGACAGGGACGGCCGGGTTTCATGCACGGCCTCGGCGCTGACCGACCCGCCCGCCGGCCCCGTACGGCTTCATCTGGCGCGGTCAGTCCATCTGGACCCCGCTTCGGGCCTTTCTGTCCATAAGACGACGCGTCGGGCGATCTACGACGCCGCGTGGGCCGAGGCGCAAGCCGCCGGCTGCGGGGAGGCGCTGCTGATGGATGTGGAGGGTCGGGTTTGCGAAGGCTCCCGGACGAATCTGTTCGTCCGACTGGGCAGCCGGGTCTTCACCCCGCCCCGCTCCGCCGGCATCCTCCCGGGTGTCTACCGCAGCTATCTGATCAAAAAACACCCCGGCATCGTTGAACGCGACCTCTACCCCAACGATCTTGCCCGGGCCGATGCCCTCTACGTCACCAACGCGGTATGGGGCGTGCGGTTAGCGATTAGCGATTAGCGCTACGTTCATTTTGCATTTTTGCCATCTCCCCATGTCTTCTTTTTTCGAACGTGTCTGGGACATTGTCGCTGAGATTCCCGAAGGGCGCGTGACGACGTACGGCCACATCGCTGCCTGTCTGGGTTCGCCCCGGGCGGCGCGGACCGTCGGCTGGGCCATGCAGGCCGCCGGCGGCAAGGCGCTGCCCTGTCATCGCGTCGTGGCGCGCGACGGAAAACTTTCGGCCGCCCTGCGTTTCGAGGGGCCGGACGTGATGGAAGAGCGGCTCCGCAACGAAGGCGTCGCCTTTACGCCGGATGGCCGTGTCGACATGAAAGCCCACCTCTGGATCCCCGATGCCCCAGCCTCCTGACCGGGATGCGGCCGCTGCTCCGCAGCGCCTCATCGTCCGCCCCTTCGCCCTCTACGCCGTCGTCGCCCTGTACGACCGGATCACGGCCTCGCCGTATCCGGCGGATCGGCTCATGCAGACGTTTTTCAAGGAGCGCAAGCAGCTCGGCAAGCGCGATCGGGGGTTCGTTGCGGAGACCGTCTACGGCATGCTGCGCAACCGGCGGTGGCTGGAGTGGGCGTTTCCCGACCTCGACACCATGCATCGGGCGCTGGCCTATCTGGCCCTCCACGAGCCGGGCGCCCGCCTCCCGCTCGAGCCGGAGGATGAGGCGCAGCTGCGACGCGCCGTCGCCGGCGCGCTCGAAAAACCGCCGCCGGACGATCCGGTCGAGGCCATCGCGCTCACCCACTCCATGCCCGACTGGATGGTGGCGATCTGGCACCAGCAGTACGGCCCGGAGGAAACAGCGGCGCTTTGCAAGGCGCTGAATCAGGCGGCCCCGCTGGTGATCCGGACCAACACCCTGAAGACGACCCGGGAAGCGCTCCAGGACCGGCTGCGGGAGGCCGGCCACGACAGCGTGCCGACCCCCACGAATCCCGACGGCCTGATCATCACGCAGAAGGCCAACCTGTTCGCCACGCCGGCTTTC
>JAWKNW010000057.1 GCA_041391505.1 Rhodothermales bacterium | reverse complement strand
AGCCGGGAGACCGGCTCGACATCGAGATCGACTGGTACTTCATCATCCCGCCTTATGGGGGGGCGCGCATGGGTCGCGACGGCCCGCTCTACGAAATCGCCCAGTGGTACCCCCGCCTCGCGGTATACGACGATGTGCGCGGATGGAATAACGAGCCGTACATCGGCGCCGGCGAGTTTTATCTCGAATACGGCGACTTCGACGTCACGCTCGACCTGCCGGCCGCCTATGTGGCCGTGGCCACGGGCGAACTGCAAAACGCCGAACAGGTGCTCACGCAGACGCAGCGCGACCGCCTCGCGCGCGCCATCCAGTCCGAAACGCCGGTGGCCATCATCACCCGGGAAGAGGCCGGCGATACCGGACGCACGCGCCCCACCGCGTCGGGCCGGCTGAACTGGCACTTTACGGCCTCCAACGTGCGCGACTTCGCCTTCGCCGCCAGCCCGAACTTCCGCTGGGACGCCGCCGGCTACGACGGCATCCTCATCGAAGCGCTGTACCGCACCTCCGCCCCCAAATGGGAAGAAGGCATCCGGATGGCCGTCCATTCGATCAAGACCTTCAGCGAGATGTGGTACCGCTACCCCTACTCGCACGCCACCACCGTCGAGGGCCCCATCGAAGGCATGGAATATCCGATGCTCACCTTCGTGCCGGACAATCCCCGCGTGGAAGACCTCCAGTGGGTGCTCGCGCATGAGTTCGGGCACGAATGGTTTCCGATGGTCGTCGGCTCCAACGAGCGGTTTTATCCCTGGATGGACGAGGGCTTCAACACCTTCATGGACCTCTACGTAGCCGCCGATTACTACAAGGGGACGCCCTACGGCGAATCGATCGAATGGAATCCGCTGGCCATCTACCCCGAAAACGCCGTCCCGGGCAAGGAGCAACCGCTGATCACCCGGCCGGCCGAGCAGTACAACCTCTTCTGGACCGCCTACCAGAAGCCCGCGCTCATGCTGCAGCTCCTCCGGCATGAGGTCCTGGGCCCCGAACGGTTCGACCGGGCGTTCCGCGCCTACATCGCCGCCTGGGCCTATAAACATCCCACGCCGGCGGACTTCTTCCGCATCATGCGCGACGTCTCCGGGATGGACCTCGACTGGTTCTGGCGCGGATGGGTCATGACCGCCGCGCGGCTCGACCAATCGGTTCTCGGGCTCGAGGCCCGCCCGGACGGCGGGACCAACGTCGTGCTCGTCAACCAGGCCGACATGGTGATGCCGCTCGAACTCAAGGTCGACTTTGCCGACGGCGCCACCGAGACCTTCAAGCTCCCCGTGGAAATGTGGAACCAGGGCCCGCGCTTTACCTACCGGATCCCCGGCACCCGATCCGTCCGCGCCGTCGAGATCGACCCTCGCCACCGGATGCCGGACAGCAACCGCGCCAACAACCGCTGGTCCGCCGGGAATTGATGGCGGGGATGCCCCGGCCTGTCAATCCCATCCGCATCCGGTGACCTGACATCGGGTCCGGGACGTTACGCGGTGCCGTTGATCCACGCCGGCTAGCTGGTCCGCGAACCGCACAAAAAACACCAAAAAAACACGGCCGCATCCGGTCCACCAGCCTCACCCCCCGGGGCCGGTCCATTTTGCCGGCATGCGACGCGGCGGTCGCCGCGTCCCCCTCGCCCCTAATGCGCCGAGCGATGGGCGCGTACGGCGCCCATGACCGCGTCGTACGCCGGCTTCGGCTGCCCGACGCGGTTGAAGAGCAGCGGATAGTTGGTGCGGCCGCGGACCGGCCAGTTGTTCAGCCACGAGTCGCCGTCGTCCACGCCCCAGAACGTGACGCGGGAAATCACGTCGCTGTGTTTGAGGTAGACGTTGAACAGGCGCGCGTACTGGTCGGCCTGTAGCCGCAGGAGGGAGTCCGGCGCGACCTCGCGGTAGGGATCGATCCGGGCCTGGAGGGCCGGGTCCTGCGACAGATCGACCCCGCGGTAGTCCGAGCCTCGGGGGAGCACATCCACATCCAGCTCGGTGATCATCACCTGGAGCCCGAGCTGTGCAAAGGCGGCGATGGTGGAATCCTGCGCTTCGGGCGTCGGCCATTCGAGCCGGTTATGCCCCTGCAGGCCGACGCCGTCGATCGGGGCGGCCTCGCGCTGGAGCCGGCGGATCAGGTTCACGGCCCCGTCCCGCTTCGCCGTGTTTTCCAGCCCGTAGTCGTTGTAATACAGCTCGGCGTCGGGGTCCGCTTCGTGGGCGAAGAAAAACGCGAGGCCCACGTAATCCTCCCCGATGATCCGGTACCAGGGCGAATCGCGCAGGGTGCCGTCCTCGTTGAGGGCTTCGTTCACCACATCCCAGCCGTGGATGCGCCCCTTGTAGCGCCCCACCACCGTGTGGATATGATCCCGCATCCGGGCCAGCAGCGCGTCGCGATCCAGCGGCCGGCCTTCGTCATCCTGGAACACCCATTCCGGCGTCTGATTGTGCCAGACCAGGGTATGGCCGATAATGAACATGCCGTTTCGCTCCCCGAAATCGACGTATCGATCCGTCGCCGCAAACGCATAACGATCCGGCTCGGGGTGAACATACTGCCACTTCAGGGCGTTCTCGGGCGTAATCGTATTAAAATGGCGTGCAACCAGGTCGGCGTCTCGACGATCGCGTTCCGAAAACTGGGATTCGTTCAACGCGGCGCCCACCATGAAATACGGTTCGAGCGTCCTCTTGAGCGTCGGCTGCGCCAACACTCCGGGCAGCCATATCGGCGCTACGACAAGGCAGCCTATTCCCAGCATCAGCGCCATTCGACAGCGAATCCTTTGTTTCATGCGCGTATCCTTCTTGCTTTAAATAAGCAGACGGGTTACTTTCGTCCCCTAATTGATAATATCACTTATTCCATGGCGCGTCAACCGAGCAAGCGAAAGAAGAACGCACCCGACTCGAAGCAGAAAATCAAACCCACGCTCACGGATGAACTGGCCGAGCGCGTGGTGCACATGATCCGATCCGAGGGCTACAAGCCCGGAGACCGGCTGCCGGCCATCATGGCCATGTCGCGCACGTTCGGCGTAGGGCATCCCTCGCTGCGCGAGGCGTTGCGCCGGCTCGAGCTGGTCGGCATCGTCGAGATCAAGCACGGGTCGGGCGTGTACGTCGGGAGCGACCAGGACCGCCTGGTTGTTACCAATCCGAATTACGGCGGCGAAGTTTCGCGCAAGTTGATGCTCGACCTCATCGAGGCCCGCATCCCGATCGAGTCCCGAACGGCCAAGCTGGCCTCGATCAACGCCACGCCGGCGCAGCGCGCGCGGCTCCGGGAGCTGCTCGAACGGGCCGCCGCTAATTTACGCAATGACGAGCTCCTGAACGCCACCAACCTCGAGTTTCATCACGAGATCGCCGTCGCGTCCGACAACAAGGTGCTCGCCCAGCTGATCAACGCCCTGACGAGCCTGTTCCGGAACGATCAACTGCGGATCATGACCATTTACGGATCCAGGGAGATCGATCATCAGGAGCACTGGTCCATTTTCGAAGCCATCGACAAGCGGGATCCCGAGCTCGCGCAGCGCCTCATGGAAGAACATCTGGAAGGTATTCGCAACGTCCTGCTCCAGTGGGACCCCGTGAAAAAGCCGATCAACGGCTCGTTGTAGCCGGCAGACCACGTACATCCTCCCTGACTCCTGCCCCTGATGCGCATTACGGACCTCCGGGCTACGCCTGTCACCGTACCACTCGAAGCCCCGCTCCGTCATGCGAACGGATGCCACTGGGGCCGCTTCGTACGCACCGTCATCGAGATCGAGACGGACGAGGGCCTGATCGGCCTGGGTGAGATGGGCGGCGGCGGCGAGTCCGCCAACGCGGCCTTTGCCGGCCTGAAGCCGTATCTGATCGGGCGCGACCCGCGCCGGATCGAGGAACTCCGCTTCCTGATCGCCAACCCGACCGCGTCGCTGTACAATAACCGGACGCAGATGCTGGCCGCGATCGAGTTTGCGTGCCTGGACCTGATGGGCCAGAAATGGGGCGTCCCGGTATCGGAAATCCTGGGCGGCCGGCTCCGCGACCGCGTCCCGTTCGCCTCGTACCTGTTTTATCGGTACCCGAACCCGCAGACCGGCTGCGGCGAAATACGCACGATCGACCAGCTGGTCGACGAGGCCCGGGCGCTCAAGGCGAAATACGGGTTCACGACCCACAAGCTCAAGGGCGGCGTCTTTTCGCCGGCGTATGAGCTGGAGTCGTACCGCGCCCTCGCCGCCGCGCTCGACGGCGACCGGTTTCGGTTCGACCCGAACGGCGTATGGTCCGCCGAGGACGCCATCGCGTTCGGCCGGGCGATCGAACCCCTCCGCAACGACTATCTCGAAGACCCGGTGTTCGGCCTCAACGGCATGCGACGGGTCCGCGACAAGGTGCGCATGCCCCTCGCGACGAACACCGTGGTTGTGAATTTCGAACAGCTGAGCGCCAACGTGCTCCAGACCGCCGTCGATGTGATTCTGCTCGACACGACGTTCTGGGGCGGCATCCGACCCTGCATCAAGGCGGCGGGCGTGTGCGAGACGTTTCAGCTCGGTATCGCCGTTCATTCGAGCGGCGAGTTGGGGATTCAGATGGCGACCATGCTCCATCTGGGCGCCATCCTCCCCAACCTTAGTTACGCCGCCGACGCCCACTACCATCACCTGGTGGACGACATCATCGCCGGCGGAAAATTCCAGTACGAAGGCGGCTCCATCGCCGCCCCGACGGCCCCGGGGCTGGGCGTCACGCTCGACCGGGACAAGCTGGCCGAATACCACGAACGCTTCCTCCGGCTCGGCAGCTATCCATACGACCAGGACCCCCTGCGCCCGGGATGGACGCCGCTCGTGCCCAACGACCGCTGGTCCGACCCCGCCGACGCCCGGCATCCGGCCTTGCCGTTCTAGGCGCATTGGGTTGGGGATGGTTGGGGGATGCGGGATGCAAGGTAGGTCGGGTTAGCGAAGCGTAACCCGACACAGATGCGGGATGCGGGTTGGACGGGGGCCGGGATACGTGCGATATTTCATGCAGAAATTGCCAAAAGCCGTAGACGTCATGTTACGCCGATTCCTCCTCGCCGGCGCGCTGTTGTGCCTCGCCGGCCCCACGCTCCTCCACGCCGACGACGGGTACGACCTCTGGCTCCGGTACCCCCGCATCGAGCAGCCCGACGTCCTCGCCGGCTACCGCGCTACCCTTGCGTACTGGCGGGTGGATGGCGACTCCGAAACGCTGGACGCCGTGCGGCGCGAACTCGCGCTCGGCCTCGGCGGACTGCTCGGCATCGGCCAGGACGGTGCGGGCGCCGGCCTCCTGCTGCTCGGGACGCCGGCCGCCTCCCCCACCCTGCGCGCCCTCGGGCTCGACGAAGCCCTCGGCCGGGTAGGACCCGAAGGATTTCTGATACGCAGCGTGCGGATCGCCGGCCAGCCGGCCACGGTGATCGCCGCGAACACCGACCTCGGCGTCCTCTACGGGGCGTTTCATCTCCTGCGGCTCGTGCAAACCCGCCAGCCCGTCGACCGGCTCGACGTGGCGTCGTCGCCGGCCATCGCGCATCGCCTCCTCAACCACTGGGATAACCTCGACCGGACCGTGGAGCGCGGCTACGCCGGCTTTTCGTTGTGGGACTGGCACAAACTGCCCGATTACCTCGATCCGCGCTACACCGATTACGCCCGCGCCAACGCCTCCCTCGGCATCAACGGCGTCGCCCTCACGAACGTCAACGCCAACGCGACGAGCCTCACGCCGATGTATCTGGAGAAGGCCGCGGCGCTCGCGAACGTCTTCCGGCCCTATGGCCTCCGCGTCTTCCTCACGGCCCGTTTCAGCGCCCCCCTCGAAATCGGCGGATTGCCCACCGCCGACCCGCTCGACCCCGCCGTCGCCGCCTGGTGGAACGCCAAGGCGGACGAGATCTACCGCTACATCCCCGATTTCGGCGGCTTCGTCGTCAAGGCCAACTCCGAGGGCCAGCCCGGGCCGCAGGACTACGACCGCTCCCACGCCGATGGCGCCAACCTGCTGGCCGACGCGGTCGCGCCGCATGGCGGGATCGTGATGTGGCGCGCGTTCGTGTATTCCAACGAGGAGCCGGACGACCGCGCCAGGCAGGCGTACAACGAGTTCGTCCCACTCGACGGCACGTTCCGGCCGAACGTGCTCATCCAGGTCAAGAACGGTCCGATCGACTTCCAGCCGCGCGAGCCGTTTCACCCGCTGTTCGGGGCCATGCCGGCCACGCCGCTCATGATGGAATTCCAGATCACCCAGGAATACCTCGGACAGGCGACCCACATCGCGTATCTGGCCCCCCTCTTCAAGGAAGTGCTCGACGCCGACACGTACGCGATGGGCGCGGGATCGACCGTCGCCAGGGTGTTCGACGGCGACCTCCACAACTACCCGACGACGGGCATCGCCGGCGTGGCCAACATCGGCACCGACCGAAACTGGTGCGGCTCCGCGATGAACTGCGTCAACTGGTACGCCTTCGGCCGGCTCGCGTGGGACGTTTCCCTTTCCTCCGAGCACATCGCCGACGAATGGCTGCGGATGACGTTTTCGAACGAGCCGGCTTTCGTCGGGCCCGTCACCCGCCTGCTCATGGGGTCGCGCGAGGCGGTGGTCGACTACATGACGCCGCTCGGGTTGCACCATCTGATGGGCCGCGGCCACCACTACGGGCCGGGCCCGTGGGTCAGCGGCGGTCCGCGGGCGGACTGGACGTCGGTCTATTACCACCGCGCCGACAGCGCCGGCATCGGGTTCGACCGGACCTCCGCCGGCAGCAACGCCGTCGCGCAGTACGCCGGCCCCGTGCGCGACCGCTTCGAGCGGGTGGAGACCACCCCCGACGAACTCCTGCTCTGGTTCCACCATCTGCCGTGGACCCACCGGATGCGCTCCGGCCAGACGCTCTGGGACGAACTCCTCGCCCGCTACCAGCGCGGCGTCGACGCCGTGCGCGGGATGCAGCAGACCTGGGACAGCGTCCGGCCGTACGTCGACCCCGAACGGTTTGCCCAGATCGAGGGGTTTCTGGCGATCCAGGAAAAAGAAGCGCGGTGGTGGCGCGACGCGAGCGTGCTCTACTGGCAAACGTTTTCGGGGATGACGATCCCGGAAGACTACGAAAAGCCGGAGCACGACCTGGACTACTACGAGGGCCTCCGCTTCCCGTACGCGCCTGGAAACTGAACATGGTGTGATCTCTCCGCTGATGACGCAGCGTCGGGTTATTCAAACAGCGTCGGGTTACGCTTCGCTAACCCCCATAACAAGGTTTTTGTCAAGATAGCCCCAGATTTTCTTTCTGGCGCTGTATCGTAATCTACCAG
>JAWKNW010000056.1 GCA_041391505.1 Rhodothermales bacterium | reverse complement strand
GAAGCTGCAGATGACGATCACCTATGCCAACATCCCGGACGGCATCCTGCCGGTCGAGCTGACCTCGTTCGACGGGGTTGTGGATGGCTCGGACGTCGTGCTGGCCTGGGAAACGGCCAGCGAGACGAACAACGCCGGCTTTGAAGTCCAGCAGCTCATCGGCGGCGGGTACCAGACGCTCGCGTTCGTTTCGGGCTACGGCACCACGAACGAGGCGCAGGCCTACAGCTACCGCGTGACCGGCGTCGCCGCCGGCACCCACAGCTTCCGGCTCAAGCAGGTCGACTTCGACGGCACCTTCGCGTACAGCGACGCCGTGACGGTCGAGCTGGCCCTCGAAGGCGCCTTTGCCTTCGCGCCGGCGGCTCCGAACCCGTTTAATCCGCAGACGCAGTTCAGCCTCACGGTGGCGCGTCAGCAGCACGTTCGGCTTGCGGTGTATGACATGATCGGTCGCCAGGTGGCGCTGCTCCACGACGGCACGCTCGCCGCGCAGGAAGCCCATCTCTTCCGCTTCGAAGCCAGCAACCTGCCGAGCGGCCGGTACTTCATCCAGGCTACCGGCGAGGTCTTCTCGAGCACGCAGACCGTCGTCCTGATGAAATAACGCCGGACGGCGTTCGCACCGGCGTACTACCTGTTTCAGGTTAGCCTCCAGGGTCACCGACCCTGGAGGCTTTTTGTTTGCCCCTTGCCGCGGCGCATTAAGGGGGCTGCCAAACGGACGATTGCTCCAGTGAGGGCCCAACACGCGAATCCCATCCGCGTCCCTCACACCCCACACTCGTTCACGGTTTAGCTCCCCCTTAGCATGCGCGCCCTCCGCAGGCCTCTGTCGAGCGCGGCGCTGCTGGTTCTTCTTGCAAGCGCGATCACGGCCCCGGTGTTCGCGCAGACCGGCATGGCGCCCGAGCGAACTCGCCTCCAGGCGAACGCTTTCGACGAAGTCCTTTCCATGGCCCATTCGCGTGGCCGTCTCCCCGTTCTCGTAACCCTCGCCGATCCGGTGGACGCGGGCAAACGCACCGCCGCGCAGCGCGAAGCGCGCTACGTGGAGCTGCGCCGGTCGGTGCTGGCTTCGCTGGGCGCCGGCGCGCGGGAAGTCCGCGCCTTCCGTCACCTGCCCGTCATGGCCGTCGAGGTCGACGCGCAGGCCATCGAAGCCCTCCGCGCCTCGCCGCATGTGGCCTCGATCCAGGAAGATGCGCTCTACGCGCCGCTGCTCGACCAGAGCGTGCCGATGATCGGGGCCGACCGGGCCTGGGAGATGGGCGGCTCGGGCGCCGGCGAGATCGTGGCCGTGATCGACACGGGCGTCGACGCGAGCCATCCGTTTCTGGCCGGCAAGGTCGTCGCCGAGGCCTGTTTTTCGACCAGCTACGAAAGCGCGGCGAGCGACTTTGTCTCGGTTTCACTGTGCGGCGACGGCACCGACGAGCAGATCGGGGAGGGAGCTGCCGCGAACTGCGACCCGTCGATCGCCGGCTGCGACCACGGCACCCGCGTCGCCGGCATCGTAGCCGGCCGCGGTGACTATTTTTCGGGCGTCGCGCGGGATGCCGAGCTGCTCGCGATCCAGGTGTTTTCCCGGTTCGACAACTATTGCGGCGCCGATCCGTGCGTCCGCTCGTGGGTATCCGACCAGATCGCGGCCCTGGAATACGTCTACGACCTTTCCGATACCGAACGCATCGCGGCGGTCAATCTGAGCCTGGGAGGCGGTCATTACACGTCGGAGGAGAGCTGCGACGAGCTGAATCCGGCCATGAAATCGGCCATCGACCTGCTCTGGCAGAAAGGCATTGCGGTGGTGGCGGCGTCGGGCAACAGCGGCATGAGCGATGGGCTCGTGGCGCCGGCGTGCGTGTCGACGAGCGTGAGCGTCGGGGCGACGTCCCTCGGCGACGCGGTCGCCTTGTTTTCGAGTAGCGCGCCGTTTCTGGATCTGCTCGCTCCGGGCGAAAGCATCACGTCGTCGGTCCCGGGCGGGGGTTTGCGTCTGGTGACGGCACATCCTTCGCGGCGCCGCACGTGGCCGGCGCTGGGCCATTCTCAAAGGCCGCAGCCCGGACGCGCCCATCGCGGAAATCCTGGCCAACCTCACCACGACCGGGGTGCCCGTGGTCGACAGCCGGAACGCGGTCACCACGTCGCGGGTCCGTACGATCTGGCGCTCGGGCGGAGATCCTGCCCTCGAGCACGCGTGCCACCTTTTTGATGACAAGCGCTTGCGCTGCCGGCTCAAGTAAGAACATCAGACCCCAGGCAAGAACGCCGCTAAAAGTCCGGTTGAAGAACTCCGAGGCCTCGACGGTACTTCGCTCGATCGGCACACCTGGAAACCGCTCGCGGAACGCGGCAACCATGGTTGGTGACGCGTCGACGGCGTACGTCGTGAGGCCGGCCTCCTGAAGGATCCGCGTGCTCGGCTCACCGGGGCCCGAGCCAAGGTCGAGCACCGTCGCGCCAGGCGGAAATGCGTCTGCCCAGGCCTTCACGACCGCGGCACCGATAGAGTCGCCAGCGCGTGGACGGATACCTCGTCCGGCAATGTAGATAGCCGCGACCGCCTCATAGCCGTTGGAGTCGTCTTCGGTTGCTGTACCCATTTCACGTCGAAAATCATTCGGTTCCGAATTCATCACTACCCTTTCAACATAACGGATTTACCCGCACTGGATCAAGCGAGCCGGCACCCCCAGTGGCGAAGACGGGAAGCCCGTCGCAGCCGGCGTGGTAATCACCGAGCCGCGGGAATGTGTCCGACTGAACGCCCGGCTACGCATGTGTTGCTCGACGATTTCTGAGTAGCCCGATGACCTGTCGCCGGACAACCACTGCCATTCTTCTTTGAACCTGATTTTGCCGTCACTCATTAACTCGTGTTACGCAAGGCATCGTGTCCATCGTGGATGCAAGATGAAGGATGCAGGATTTCGTCCAAAAAGCCTGTTGCCCGGTACAAAATCCTGCATCCTGCATCAGATTACCAGGCACACGGCTGCGTAAGATCAGTTACGATTTTTTCTCCGGCAGCGCCACCCGGATATGCAGTTCCTTGAGCTGGCGTTCGTCGACGGTGTCGGGTGAAGACACCATCAGTTCCTGCCCCGTCTGGGTCTTCGGGAAGGCGATGACGTCGCGGATGTTTTCCGTGCCGGCGAGGAGCATGGTCAGGCGGTCCAGCCCCAGCGCGATGCCGCCGTGGGGCGGGGCGCCGTAGGTGAACGCGCCCAGCAGGAACCCGAAGCGTCGCTCCGCCTCCTCTTCGTTGATGTTCAGGAGCCGGAACATCTGGTTCTGGATGTCGCGGTTGTGGATCCGGATCGAGCCGCCGCCGACTTCGTTGCCGTTCAGCACGAGGTCGTACGCCCGGGCGCGCGTCGCGCCGGGGTTGTCGAACATCGTCTCCATGTCTTCCGGGTGGGGCGACGTGAAGGGGTGGTGCATGGCCACGTAGCGTTTGTCTTCCTCCGACCACTCGAGGAGCGGGAAGTCCGTCACCCACAGGAAGGCCCACGGACCCTGGTCGCCCTCGGGGAGCAGGTTGAGTTCGCGCGCCATCTCGAGGCGCAGGGCGCCCATCTGTTCGTACACTTTGGGTGCCTTGCCGGCGAGGACGAGCACCAGATCGCCCGTTTCCGCGCCGATCGTCGCGAGGGCCCGATCCACCGACGCGGTGGGGAGCACATCCGCCTTCACCGAGGCGAAGGTCTCGGATCCGTCGGAAGGCAGCTTGAAATAGACGAGGCCGCCGGCGCCGAGGCGCTTGCGGACAAACTCCTTGTCGAGCCGGTCCATCGCGCCGCGCCCCCGGTCGCCCTCGCCGGGCACCCGGATGCCGACGATCTTGCCGCCCGTCTCCAGCACACTGTCGAACACGCGGAAGCCGCTGCCCTGGAAGGCGTCGCTCAGGTCGTGGATTTCGAGGCCGAAGCGGAGATCCGGTTTATCGCTGCCGTAGCGGGACATGGCCTCGGCGTACGGCATACGCTGGAACGGCGTCGTCAGCTCGACGCCCTTGATCTCGCGCCAGACGGTCGTGATCAGGTCTTCGATGATGCGCTGGACGATGGCCTCGGTGGCGAAGGTGATCTCGACGTCGACCTGGGTGAATTCGGGCTGGCGGTCGGCGCGCAGGTCTTCGTCGCGGAAGCACTTGACGATCTGGAAGTAGCGGTCGAGGCCGGCTACCATCAGGATCTGCTTGTACGTCTGCGGGGACTGCGGCAGGGCGTAGAACTGCCCCGGGTTGAGCCGGCTCGGCACGAGGAAGTCGCGCGCCCCTTCCGGGGTCGATTTCATCAGTACCGGCGTCTCGATTTCGAGGAAACCGTGCTGGTCGAACACGCGGCGCACGATCTGGCAGAGCCGATGGCGGATGACGAGGTTGCGCTGGAGTTCGGGCCGGCGGAGGTCCAGGTACCGGTAGCGCAGACGCAGCTCCTCGTTCGCCAGCTTGCGCTTCTCCTCATGGGCCGAGACCTGGAAAGGGATAGGTTCGGCGTGGTTGAGGGTGAGCAGGCCGGAAACGCGCACCTCGACCTTGCCAGTGGGCAGCTTGAGGTTGATGGTCTCCTCGGAGCGCGGGCGAACGGCGCCCTGGACGGAGATGACATCTTCCGTCCGCAGCCGCTCGGCGGCGGCGTAGGCTCCGGCGTTGTCCTGGGGCGAAAAGACGATCTGCGTCAGGCCGTGGCGATCGCGCATGTCGATGAAGATCACCCCGCCCAGGTCGCGCCGCGTATCGACCCAACCCTTCAGGGTCACCGTCTGCCCGACGTGCTCGTCGCGCAGCGCGCCGCAGGTGTGGGTACGCTCGCCGTGGGTATCGACAGTCGTTTTTTGTTCGGTTCGGGGTGTTTCCATGAGATGATGTACGTCCACTCAGCCGTGAAAATGGGGCAGAAATATACGGCGCAACGTCGGCTGGATCGGTTTGTTCGCGGAAAAATCGATTTTGGATTGTAGATTGCGCGCCGTGACATTGGAATAAGTTGGAGCCTTCATGCTGGTCCTATTACAGAATCCGTACATCCTCGCGTCGCTCTTTTATCTGCTGGCGCTGATCATGGTCGGGTATTACAAAAGCCGGGTGGTGAAGACGGGGGAGGACTTCATGGTCGCCGGCCGGACGCTCCCCTGGTACGTCCTCGTGGGCACCTTGCTGGCCACCTGGCTGGGCAACGGCTCCCTCTTCGGCGGCGCCGGCCTCGGCTACCGCACGGGGCTCTCCGGACTCTGGCAGAACGTCGGCGCCTGGGCGGGGATCGTCTTCGTTTATTTCATCGCCAAACGCATCCGAAACTTCGGGCAGGTGACCGTGCCCGATATCTTCGAGGCGCGCTACGGCAAGATTTCGCGCGTGCTTGCGACGCTCATCACCGTCGTGGCCTACATCACCATCGTCTCCTACCAGTTCAAGGGGGGCGGCCGGGTGCTCCAGATCATGACCGACGGGGTGGTGACGGTCGAGACCGGCATCATCATTACCGCCATTTTTGCGATCCTTTATACAGTCCTCGCCGGCATGCTCTCGGTCGTCTACACCGATGTGGTGAACGGCGTCCTGATGCTGTGCGGGATCTTCGTGGGCCTCCTTTTCCTGATCGTCGCGGTCGGCGGGGTGGACGAGGTGATCGCGGCGGCGAAGGAGACGGGCAAGTGGTCGCTCTTCGGCAACTGGGCGGATGAACGCGCCAATGTCGATTCAGGGCCGATCATCGCCATCTCGTTTCTGATCCCGACGATGCTCCTCTTGCTGGGCGACGCCAACATGTACCAGCGCATCTTCAGCGCCCAGGACGGCGGGCAGGCCCAGCGGGCGGTGTTCTTCTGGGTGATCGGGGTCATCGTGCTCGAAACGGCCATCCAGTTCTTCGGGCTCACGGGGAGCCTGGCGGTGGATCAGGGCCTGATTACGGATCTGTATGGGACCGGGCGAGCGGCATCGGAAAACATCATCCCGGCGGCGGCGCGGCAGGCGTTTCCACTGTTCCTGGGGATGATCCTGGTCGCGACGATGATGGCGGTGATCGTGTCTACGGCGGATTCGTTCCTGCTCGTGCCGGCGACCAACCTCACGCGCGACGTCGTGCAGCGCTTCATCAAGCCGGACATGGGTGAGAAGGCCGTGGTGCTCATGGGGCGCGGCTGGGTGCTGCTCCTGGGCTTTATCGCGTACCTGCTCGTCGAGCAGTTCCCGACGATTCTCGACGCGGCCTACACGGCGTACCTCATCTACGGCGCGGCCATCACGCCGCCTCTGCTGGCGGCGTTCCTGTGGAAACGAGCGACCTGGCAGGGCGCGATCGCCAGCATCATCGCCGGCAGCGCCGTCACGATGATCTGGACGTTCTATCTCTCGGATCAGCCCTATTACGCCACCTGGAGCCCATTCCTACAGGAAGTCACGTACCCCGCCGTGGGCGCTTCGCTGTTCATGCTGATCGGGGTCAGCCTCGTGACGCCGAAGCCCGCACCCGAGACCTGGGCCCCGTTCTTCAACGACTCCGCGCATCTGAGCGCGTAGCGGCCCTGAGGGGTTCAGGGGTTCAAGGGTTGGAGGATCAAGGGTCGAGGGGATGCAGGTTCAGGGGTTCAATGGATGTAGGATCAAGGGTCAAGGGGATGCAGGATGCAGGATGCAGGATGCAGGATCAAGGGTCAAAGGGATGCAAGATGCAGGATGCAGGATCTCTCCTGATTTCTGTCTTTGGGCTGTACTCCATCCCGCATCCTGCATCCGCATCCTGCATCCCGCATCCTGCATCCCGCATCCTGCATCCGCATCCAACATCCCGCATCCTGCATCCAACATCCCGCATCCAACATCCCGCATCCAACATCCTGCATCCAACATCCCGCATCCAACATCCCGCATCCAACATCCCGCATCCAACATCCTCCATCCCCATCCCACCTCATGTCCGATACCCTTCGCGTAGCCATCCAGCGTCTTCCTCATGCCGACGGGCTCGAACTGCCTGAATATGCCACCGCGCAGAGCGCCGGCATGGATCTTCGTGCCGCCGTCCCGGCCGACGAACCGTTTACGCTCAAGGCCGGCGCCTTCGCCATGATACCGACGGGCCTGCAGATCGCGCTGCCGGCGGGGTTTGAGGCCCAGGTGCGGCCGCGGAGCGGGCTCGCCGCCAAACACGGTGTGACGGTGCTGAACAGTCCGGGCACGATCGACAGCGATTATCGCGGGGAGTGCAAGGTGATTCTGATCAACCACGGCGCCGTCGACTTCGTCATCCAGCGCGGCGAGCGGATCGCGCAGCTGGTCATCGCGCGCCACGCCCGCGTCATCTGGGATCCGACCGAGTCGCTCGAGGAGACGGAACGAGGAGCCGGCGGGTTCGGGTCGACGGGCCGGTAGGGACGCACGGCGTGCGTCCCTACGCGGGGACACCGGTCACTGGTCATTAGGGGAACCCGATCGGGGAATCGGATTCGACCAATGATGCCAATAAGTAGTTGAATTAGGGCAAAATCTCCCGAAATAATGTCATCTCGACCGAAGACGCCGGCTTGCCGGCATTGGAGCGGAGAGACCTCCTTAACATGGGCTTTTGAATGTCATTTGGAGATCACGACGCTGCCGCATCCTCAAAGGCGCAGTGCTCGGCATAAGGAGGTCTCTCCGCTTCCCCCCGCGTACGCGGGGGTTCGGTCGAGATGACATTTCTTTTTGCTGAACCGTTTCAACGGCTGATTCGCATCAATGACCAATGACCAAATGACCGGGGTCAGAATGTCGGCGTGAGCCGCAGCCAAAGGGTGGGCTCGCGGTCGACGCCGGGCAGGTCGGTCAGCGGCCAGGCCAGTTCGAGGCGGATCGTCCGGTCGGCGAAGCTCATCCCGAAGCCGGCGGAGGTGAAGAGGTCGCCGAGGTCGAACGTGTTGGTGCCGGCGATGGTGTTGGTCCAGCCGGCGTCGCCGAAGCCAAAGACCTGCACGTCGTCCATCCAGTCGCTGAGCGGCGAGATGCGGGCGATGGTCAGTTCGGCGTTGCCCAGCAGCATGCGCGATCCGTAATAGGCATTCTGGGGGTATCCGCGTACGGATCCGATCCCGCCCAGCGTAAAGAGCTTCTGGAACGGCGCATCGTCCGACGCGACGCCGCCGCGGGCCCGGAGCGCCAGCGTGTTTTTGAAGCCCATCGGGATGTAGATGCGGGCGTCGCCGACGAAGCGGTCGAACGACCGGCTGGCGAAGGTGCCGGTTTCGGCCTCGAGCCGGTAGGCGAATCCGCGCGGGTAGGTCGACAGGTGCGACAGCATCCCGCCTTCGATGGCGAAGACGTAGGAGGTCATCCGGCCTTCATCCACCAGCGGATTGATGCGGAAGTCGCGGCTGCCGAAGAGCGACCACGAGGTGTTGTTGACGAGGCTGCTGTAGTCGTCGTCCCGGTAGCCGGCGCTGATCTGGGCGAAGGGCGTGAGCCGCTGCATGGCGTAGACCGTGAAGCCCTCGGTCTGGTAATAATCCATGTAGTCGTACTCGAAGAGCATCGCGGCGAGCGTGTTCTCGACCCAGCTGATCTTCCAGGTGTCGTTTGTGCCGGTGTTGTAGCGGTAGGATCCGCCGAGCTTGAACTGGAAGTCGTCGTTCCCCCGGTAGAAGGGGGCGAATTCGGCGCCGCCTTCGAAACGGCCCTTCTTCAATTCAAAGGCGTAGCCGGCCTGGCCGTAGATCTTCGCCTGCTCGAAGTCGCCCCATTCGAGCGGCATCAGGCGCGCGCCGAGCACGAGGCCTTCCACGCGGTTGTAGCGGATGGACGGCACCGGACGGTAGAGGCCCGTTTCGCGGAACGGCCAGCGGTTGTAAAATTCGCCCACGAAGGCCTCGGCCTCGTCGTACCGATCGAACGGTTCGTTGCGGTACCGGTACGTAGTGCGGCTGCCGTGGCGGGCGACATGGGAGGCGGTGTCGCGGGCATCCTCCACT
>JAWKNW010000055.1 GCA_041391505.1 Rhodothermales bacterium | reverse complement strand
TTGTATTGCCACCCCGCACCGGTGTCGACGCATTCCTCATCCAACGGAGCGACGCCCTCGATCGCCGGCAGACCGCCGGGTCCGCTGAACAACGCGGCAGCGGCCAGGCCGCCGCCTGTAGCCAGAAAATCGCGGCGGGTCACATCGCTTTCGGGGAATGGCGTTTTCTTCGGTCGTCGCGCGCTACTCAACGATCCAGTCGGGTTTAAAGGCAGGTTGGCCGTCCAGCACCCATTGCGGAGGCGGGAAGGTGCGAAGCGGGCTGTATCGCCGGTACGTCTCGAACACGTCGCCCTCCCCCAGCGCGCGCGGATCTCCCGTGGACTGCAGGAAAGCGAGCAGGCGCGCGTGCAGCGCGCCGACGCGCGCCGCCTCCGCGGGAGCGCCGGCGAGATTGACGAGGCATCCGGGATCGTCGGTCACCGCGCAAAGCTCGCGCGCAGGCCGGTGGTCGACCGCCAGGTGAAAATACCGCCCGACGCCCGGCTCGTCACGATGCGCCACGAGGAAGTCCAGCGTCGGGGCGGCGTCGATGTCGTGATACGCGCCGTGGAGGGGGCCGGGCGCGCCGTCGGGGCCGATCGCCTGCGGCGCGCCGGCGGGCCAGCGCTCCGGAGCGGGATTCCAGATGTAGAGCGCGTCGCCGGTTCGCATCGCGCGCTGGGGGTAGCCCAGGCTGTTGTAGCGCGACGACGAATGCCGCTCCCGCGCCGCAAAAACGGCCTCCCGTCCAGGCTCGGGGCCGCCCGTCTCCGCCGGCAGCAGGAGCGGCATCAGGCTCGTGCCGGTCATCGCCGGCGCTGGGACGTTGGCCGCCGCGAGCAGCGTCGGCGCGATGTCGACGAGCGACACGAGGTCATCCACCCGTCGCCCCCCGGGGACGCGCGCCGGCCACATGACCGCGAGCGGCACGTGGATGCCGTATTCGTAGGCGTTGGCCTTGGCCCGCGGGAAGGACATCCCGTTGTCGGAGGTGACGATGACGATCGTGTTCGCGAGCTCGCCGGCTTCCTCGAGCTGCTTCAGCATCTGCACGAGGTGCGCATCGAACCACTCGATTTCGTAGGCATAGTCCAGCAGATCGTCACGCACTTCGGGCGCGTCCGGCAAAAAGGGCGGGACCTCGGCGGCCGCCAGCGGTTTGCCGTGGGCCCGCCCGATGCCCGGCTTGTAGACGCGATGCGGTTCGTGGGCGCCATACCAGAAATAAAAGGGCTGTCCGGCCTCGCGGGAGGCCAGGAAATCCGCAAAATTGGCGGTGTAATCGACCGGACTGATGCCTTCCGGCGCCTCGTGGCGTCGCGTGTTGTAGGCGTCGCCGGCCGGGTTGCGGGTGCGCCCGCCGGCGGCCAGTCACCGGGCCCCCACCCCTTTCCCGTAGCCCCACCCGATAACCCGCGGCCTCGAGCAGATCCGGAAAGACGACGAGATCGGCCGGGAACGAACTGGCGTGCGTGCCTGCCTCGCGCAGCTCCCAGGGATACCGGCCCGTCAACAGCGCCGCGCGGGACGGGCTGCACCCGGGCGAGGCCACGAAGGCCCGGTCGAACAGCACGCCGGCGGCCGCCACCCGGTCGAACCCCGGCGTTCGCACCATCGTGCTTCCGTAGGCCGAGGCGTGGGGGTACGACTGATCGTCGCTGATCGCGATCAGGATGTTCGGACGTCCCTGCGCCGGGGCCTCGCGGGGCATCCCCATCAGGATCAGAACCAGACCGCCCATCCCTGCGAGCGCCCGGAATAATCGGGCCGTGGTGTACCGTTGCATGTGCTTATCTGATCTTACTGCGTGTCGTTTCGCGCGATAGGGAGGCGATCTATGGATACGGGATGCAGGATGATGGATACGGGATACGGGATGCAGGATGTTTTGCCGAAAAACCGTGTGTTTGATCGGGGATTCTGCTTCTTCGGCCGATCCGACGGGAGCGAGCGACCCCACATCCGCGCTCAGGCAACGGGTTTTTCAGAGAACCGCGCCTCCAGAGGGTCCATTTCACGGCCCGAGGGCGTGACGAGGTCGGCATACAGCTCCGGTCGCCGGCCCCGGATCCAGCGCTGGCCGGTGGACAGCGGCGTCAGGCCGAGATCCAGGTCGGCGACGACCATCGCATCGCCGGCTGCCGAGGTCTCGTCGACGATCCGGCCGTAGCAGTCGATGATCATCGCCCCGCCCGTGCGCACTTCGTCGCCGTCGATGCCCACGCCGTTGCTGAACAGGATGAAGAGGCCGTTGTCGTGCGCCCGTGCCGGCAGCCAGCGCATCAGCCATTCGCGCCCGTTCGGGCCCCGCAGGGCGGCCTGGATGGCGGCGGGGTCGGCGTGCCGGTTGTGCCAGAGCGCCGGGTCGATCCGGCGCATGCCATGCGGGCTTCGCGAGGCCGTCCCGCCGGTCTGGTGCGGCGCCAGCAGCACGGTGGCGCCCTTCAGCGCCGTGATGCGGACGTTTTCGACGAGATTATTATCCCAGCAGATCAAGACACCGAGCCGCACGCCGAGCGGGGTATCGAAGACCGTGTAACGGTCCCCGCTGCTGAGGTGGGGACTGACGAACGTGTGCAGTTTGCGGTGCGTGTGCACCTGGCCATCCGGCATGCAAACGACGTAGGCGTTATACATCCGGCCATCCTCGGCCCGCTCGATCAGGCCGGCGCCGACGATGAGGCGGTGACGCCGCGCCAGGTCGAGCAGCGCCTGCGTCGACGGCCCGTCCGGCACCGGCTCCGCGAGATCGGCGATGGCGTCGCGATCCAGCGTATGCACGTGCCAGTAGCCGGTGACGCACATCTCGGGAAAGACGACGAGGGCGGCGCCGGCGGCTTCGGCTTCGGCGCAAAAACGGGCTACGACGCCGAGGTTGTAGCGCTTGTCGCCCGGAGCATGTTCGAACTGGACGGTGGCGGCGCGCAGGCTGGCGGGGGGCGGCATGGACGGCAGGGTTGGGATGCGTGGACGGACAGGCATCCTAATATGCGGTCCGGGCCGCGAACGATCAAGCGCCGGAACCCATCACGTACAGCGACTCGAACGCCTGCATGATGGTTGAGACGCACGCGGCGTTGACATGCCGGCCATCCGGAAGAAAATACGCCGCCCGGTTTCCTGTCGCGATTTCGTAGGACGGCATGTAGTGCACCCCCTCGTACATCTGGGTCGTCTCCAGGACCGCGGCGTGGAGCACCGACTTCGACTCCTGCGTCGCCACGTACGGTCCGAGCTTTTCCCTGAAGCTGATCGAGAGCGGGATGGGCGAGACGGAAAAGAGGATGCGCACGTTCGGATTCAGCATCCGGAGCCGGCTCACGATATAATCCAGGTGCCCGCGTACTTCGGAAAACGTGAGCGTATGAAACTCGTGGCGCTCTTCCGAAAAGAACGCCGGGGCCGGGATCGCGAAAAACGCCGCCTGGTCGGCGCGATGCCGCCACAGTTCGGTGAGCCCGAGGGTCAGCACGCACACGTCGGCGCGCATGAGGGTATCGCGGCTCGCGCGCCGATGCGCCTCCAGCCGCTGCATCGCTTCCTCGACGCTGGCGCCCAGCCGGTAGGCGCCGGCGTGGTCATCCGATTTACGGTATGGATCGTAGACGTTCGAGGCATCCGTCCAGAAAGGCTCGGCCGGCTGCCACGTCTCCGGCTCCGTCGAGTACTGCACGATCTGACGCATGCTGGCAGGGTTGTAGATGACCCCCCAGTGGTGCGGAAGCCGGCTGTATCCGTGCTGATCCAGCCACCGGGCCAGCTCCTGCGCGAAACAGCTGCCCATCGTCACGATGCGCGACTGCCGGGTGATGAACCGCTCCCCCTGAAACGCCCCTACCAGCGACTCCACGGGGTACGGACTTTTACGCGCGTAGTACCCTTTGCGCGCCTGGTTCAGCATCGAAGCGGGTACGCGGCGTTCCAGGACGACCGCTTCTTCTATCGGGATGGTTGTTTCGCAGGTAATGGCCATATCCAATGGGGACTGAGATGAACATGCGGTTTGCACCGGATCGTAGATCGGCCCCAGCTGCAAAGAATTGACCATTCCCATGCGGGCACGCCGGCGCCGTGCAGCGCCTGCCTCTTCGGCGAAACAGCGAACGCCGGCCGGCAAATCATGCCGCGTCGTGGGCGCGTTCATCCGGCAACCCGCTCATCACGTCGTTGGCCCGGCGCCGACGTCGAGGACGAAGCGGAACTGCGCGTCCTCCCCGAACCACATCGGAAAGTTGGTGCCCCAGAGGTTGTTGAACAGGTTGATGTGCCAGCCGGCGCCGAGGTCCGGCTGCCGGTCCGTGAAGCGCAGCATGGCCGGCTCCCCCGGCGTCACGAGCGGTGCATCGAGGGTCGTCAGCTGCAGCGCGCTGCGGGCATCCCGATAATACAGGCCCGAATCGACGGCGTGCAGGGTCCGGTTGCCCTTGCTCACCACATCCAGCGGATTGACGCGCCGCCCCATCTTGTCCATTTCCCATCCTTGCGGGTCGAGCCCGGTCGGCGAAAACCCGAGCCAGAGGGCTTCCGGCAGGCGGCAGGCCGGCTTGTCGCGCCAGGTGAGCGTGAGTTCGGCACGCGGGGCGGCGTCCGGAAACGTCCAGTGGAGCACGAACCGCTTCGGGCAGCCGAACCGCTCGACGGCATCGCCCGCCGCCGCGGTCTCGACCAGCACCTCGACGCCGGCCGGCGTGCGCCGCCACCGGGCCCGCTCGAGCGACGGTGCGGTCATGGCGCTCACCGCGCCTTCCGCCCCGATGCCCGGCTTCGAGTTATCCAGGATACCCCACGTCGGCCGGCTGGCCAGGTATTCGTCCATGAACCGATCGTAGTCGGCCTCCGAGAAGGTCTGGTAGCGGATCCGTCCGAGCGGCCCGGCCCAGACGATCCCGGTGGCTCGCTCGACGAGTTCGACGAGCGTGCCGGACGCCCGATCGAAATCCACCCCGAAATGCGCCGTCTCGAGCGGTTGGGCCGGCAACGGCGACCAGCCTTCGGGGTCGACCGGGCGCGGTACGCTGGCGTCGAGCGCTGCGCGCGCCGCGGCGGCCAGCGGGGTCCCGTCCAGCGCACGCGCCGCGTCTTCGACATACCGGCGCTGTTCCATCCAGCTCGCTTCCATCATCTGGAACGGCGCGGACGCCCGCGCCGCGTCGAACCGGAGCCGGCTGTAGTTCGCGTAGTCATTCAGATGCGTCTTTTCATCGAGCCCCCAGGTATGCTCGGGTACGCAGAGCAGGTGTTTCGAAAAGCGTTCCGGCACGGCCTCCCCCTGCGCCTCCCAGGACCGCCGCAGCCGCGAGAGCGCCCGGTACCGGGTCACCTTCACGGGGTCGGTGCCGGCTCCGTGGATCCAGGTGTCGCCGATCTCCTGCGTCAGCACGGGGAGCGAGGCGCGGTGGCGCCCGAGGGCCTCGGCGAAGGCGTCGAGCGACGAGGCCTTCACCTCCGCATCCGGGAAGGCCTTGCGGACCCGCGCAAACACCTCGCGGATGGCTTCGGCGGATTGCGGGCCGAGGTTGTCGTCGGTGAAGCCGAAACTGAGCGCATCGTCCATCCCCGAAATATGCGCCGTCGCGCCGTAGGCGTGCTGGTACATCACGGTCACATCCGCCCCGTAGGCCCGCCAGACGAACGCCGGCGGCACGTCGGGCGGCGTCGCGGCTTCGTTCACCCCGATATGGAGAAACTCGATGCCCGCCTCGGCGAGCAGCGGCACGATGGCCCGGGTGTGGCCGGGCACATCGGTCATCTTGGCGGCGATGGTCCGGCGGCCAAAGCGCTCGTCGAGCCGGCGGGCGAGGCTCAGCCCGTAGCGGAACAGCGAGGCGTCGGCCAGTTCGCTGTGAAACGTAAACGGCAGCCCGTGCCAGACGATGTCGCCGGCCTCGATGGCGGCCTCCATCGCCCGGCGCTGGCCGGCATCGCCCGTTTCCAGATACTGGTCGATCAACCACGACCCCGTCGTCCAGACCAGGCGATCCGGGCCGCCCTCGTCGCGCAGCCGGCGTGCGGTGCGCATGACGTCCGGGATAAACACCTCGAAGTACTGTCGCTGCACCGCGGCAGCGAAGTCGGTGAATCCGAAATCGAAATGGGTTTTGAAGATGAGGTGGACCGTGGGCATGGAACGTGGGAAGTTGGGAAGTGGGAAATTGGGACGTGGGGAATCGGAAGTGGCAAAACGCGTCGTGAAACGCGCGATGAGGGTGACGGATACCGGGATGAACGGGGCGATTGTTCGCTAATCGAGAAGGCCGTAGGTTACGCGCCGGCTGCTTCGCAATCAATCTCCGCAAACCACATGCAACCCATCGACTATGCGATCATCGTGGCCTACCTGGTAGGGCTCGTATGGATCGGCGTTCGTTTGCAGCGCAAGGCTTCCGAAGGCATTGAAAGCTACTTTCTCGGCAACCGCTCCATTCCCTGGTGGGCGCTGGGGGCATCGGGGATGGCGACCAATCTCGACGTGGCCGGCACGATGGTGATCGTGGCCTTGATGTATGCGCTGGGCATCCAGGGCTTTTATATCGAGATCCGGGGCGGCGTGGTGCTCATCATGGCCTTCCTGATGGTCTACATGGGCAAATGGAACCGGCGCAGCCAGTCGATGACCGTCGCCGAGTGGATGACGTTCCGGTTCGGCACGGGCCGGCAGGGCGACTCGGCGCGCGCGCTCGCCGCGGCCGCCAACCTCATCTTCGCCATCGCCAGCGTCACGTATTTCGCGCACGGCATCGGGCTCTTCGTGGGCACGCTGATGGGGATCCCGCCCGAAATCGCCTCCCTGGCGATGATCGGCCTCGCGACCGCGTACACCGTCGCGAGCGGCCTCTACGGCGTCGTGTACACCGACCTCTTTCAGGGCGTGCTGATCTTCTTCACCCTGATGTACGTCACGGTGCACGTGTTCCTGAACTACAGCCTGCCCGAGACCTTCAGCGTCTCGGTCCCCTTGCTCGACGGCGGTTTCGAGACCATCGGCACGACGCTGGCCGACTGGGCGACCTGGACGCCCCGCGCGACGATGGATGTGCCGGGGGCGTACAGCCAGTACAACCTGCTGGGGATGGCGCTCGCGTTTTACATGCTCAAGGTGGTGATCGAGGGCTCCGGCGGCGCGGGTGGGGGGCATATGGTCCAGCGCTTCTTCTCCTCCGCCAGCGACCGCGAGGCCGGCCTCATCAGCCTGTTGTGGACCGTCCTCCTCGCCTTCCGCTGGCCATTCATCGTGAGCATCGCCATCATGGGGATCTCGTACGGTGCCGCAAACGGCGTCATCGCCAACCCCGAGGAGGTGCTGCCGATCGTCGTGATGAACCTCGTGCCCGTCGGGATCAAGGGCCTGCTCGTCGCCGGCCTCGTCTCGGCGGCGATGTCGACGTTTGACTCGACGGTCAACGCGGCCGCCGCCTACTGGGTGCGCGACATCTACCAGCACTTCATGAAGCCCCTCGCCTCCGAGAAGGCGCTGCTGCGCCAGGGCCGCTGGGCGAGCCTCCTCATCGTGGTGCTGGGCGTCGGGCTCACGTACGCCTTCACAAGCATCAACGACATCTGGGGCTGGCTGACGATGGGCCTCAGCGCCGGCCTGATGCTGCCGCAGGTGATCCGGTGGTACTGGTGGCGGTTCAACGGCTACGGCTTCGCCGGCAGTACCCTCGTCGGGATGGTGCTGGCGTTCGGCCAGAAGCTGTTCGCGCCCGGTCTGAGCGAGATGGCGAGCTTCGGCCTCATCACCGCGCTGACGCTCGCCTCGGCCGTCGTCATCACCCTGCTCACCTCGCCCACGCCGGACGACGTGCTGGACGGCTTTTTCCGGACGACGCGGCCTTTCGGCATCTGGGGCCCGGTCCGCCGGCGTCTGCCGGCCGAACTGGTCGCCTCCATCCGCGCCGAGGGCCGCCGCGACCTGCGCGCCCTCCTCGTCGCCATCCCCTGGCAACTGGTCCTGTTCCTGGCCCCGATGGTCCTCGTCCTCCGCCAGTGGGGCGCCTTCGCGATGCTGCTCGGCCTCCTCGCCGCCCTCTCCGTGTTGCTGTACCTGGCGTGGTACAGACATCTTGGCGATTGAAAATTTCAAATTGTAAATCGCAAAATGAACGTCGCAATGCAGATATCGCGACGTGATGCGCACCCGATGATGACCGGCTGCTCGTCGCGCAAACACACGATGTGGCGTTTTGCGATTTGCAGTTTTACGATTTTCATTTTGCGATCTTCACCCCACCTTTTCCTCCGCGGCGAAACGTTCCACGCGGGAGAGGAACGACGTAAAGACGCTGGGCTTGAATCCCACGAAGAAGCTCAGGAACGAGCAGAAGGTGGCGATGCGGAAGTACTGGCCCGGGCTCACGATGCTGGGGTCTAGCGCGCTGCCGGCGTTTTCGATGAGCGATGGCGGAAGCGAGATGGTGCCGACGATCACGAGCTGACCGGTCGCCATCGCGAGAAAGATAAAGAAGCCCCGCACCATCGCGGCGGTCGGGCTGGGCAGTGTCGTCGTATGCCCCATCGTTCCGCGTCCGTATTCGCCGACGAGCGACGCGAAGCAGCAGAGCCAGAGGATGTTGCTCCACGTCCACGTAAAGACGAATCCGAGCAGGTTGGCGGTTCGGTTCAGCGGCGGATTCGATTCGTTCAGGACGTGCTTCAGGAGGTTATCCGACGGCACCGCCGATCCCAGTACGAAGAACCCGATCCACAGCAAGAGACACAGCGCAAGCGCGAGCGTCGAGGTTCTGGAAGTAGGCATGATGGATTGTCTCGTTGTGTTGCGATTCGGGTGGTTCGCCCCGCAACAAGGCCGAGATCGTGCCATGCCCCCGCTTTACCGCAATCGCGCTCGATAAGCGGATTATTACCGAACGCGCCGGCTACGAATGTCTATTTCGCTGGACAATGCCCGCCGCCGGCCGGCCTCATTCACCAAACCGCGGCGTAATCATCATCCAGGCCTGCCGCGCGTCGATGTACTGCGCCAGATCCCGCATGGACAGGACCTGGTACCCGTTGCGCTTCAGATAGCGCAGGTACTTTTCGAAGAGCGGCTGCGGCGTGTTCACCCAGGGATGCGCGGTGTCGGGAACGCCGTGGACCGTCAGCACCACGACCTTGCCGTCCTTCGCTTCCTGCAGCGCGGCCATGATCAGCGCCTCGTTGTCCTCCAGCAGGGTGTAGCTGGGCACGAGATAGGGATGGTCGACCTCCGGATCGTACGGCCGGTCCTCGCCGATGCGCGCGAAGAGGTACCCCTTTTCCGAGAGAGTCAGCATGGCGTACGGATCGGTCTTGTACGCCGGATAGGCGAACGTGAGCGGTCGGGGGATGCCGAGGGAGATCCCGCGGTCTTCGATGTAGCTCAACTCGTTCGCGAACTCCGCCGGCGACATGTCGGGCACGTGCCGGTGGGAGCCGGTGTGGTTGCCAATCTCGAAGCCCATCTGGTTGAGCATGCGGATCTGCTCCCACGTCATGTACAGCGTCTTGTCGGAGAACGGCGGTTTTTCAAACTCAGCGATATAAAACGTCGCGCCGAACCCATACTGTTTGAGCAGCGGAGCCACCACCGTGGCGTGGCTGACCACCGCGTCATCAAAAGTCAGGACCACTGTTTTGTCGGGGATGGGCTGGCGGAGGATCTGGGCGAAGGCGTCGCCGGCGCCAAGGTGCGCCAGCACGATGCATGCAAGGAGGAAGGATCT
>JAWKNW010000054.1 GCA_041391505.1 Rhodothermales bacterium | reverse complement strand
ATTGAATACCCAGTTTACCGCCATGGCAAGAGCTTGGGCGGCCCCATTATCGGTGGGTCGCGCTCAGGCCAAAGTCAGGGAACCGAGAGGCAAGCTGCGAATTTGTGACGGCTCGTCAATTTTACCGAGCGTCTCTCAGACAAGGTTTAGTGAATCTGCGATTTGGGCGATTACTCGGCGTCCTTCGATGCGGTTGAGTTGGACGACGATATCGATGACGGAAGCGGCGTATTCGAGGGTTTCGGCGCGGGTGAGGCCGATATTGGTTTGCATGGCCATGAGCGCGATCTGTTCGAGGGCGCCTTTGGGCGAGTTGGCGTGGACGGTGGAGAACGATCCGGGGTGACCGGTATTGATGGCGCGCAGGAAGCTGACGGTTTCGTTGCCGCGCAATTCGCCCAGCACGATGCGGTCGGGCCTGAGGCGCAGGGCGGCCTGCAGCAGGTCGTTGGCCGAGACCCTGGCTTCGCCGAGTTCGCCCTTGACCGCGATCAGGCCGACGCCGTTGGCGCCGGGCAGTTTCAGCTCGGCGGTATCCTCGACCAGCACGACGCGCTCCTGCGCGGGGATCTCGTGCAGCATGGCGTTGAGGAAGGTGGTCTTGCCGGTCGATGTGCCGCCCGAGATCAGGATCGTGCGGCGGCGTTCGATGGCTTCGCGCAGATAGGCGATCGGCTCCGCCATGGGGTCGGGCATGGCCGGTTCCTCGCGCGGCGCGATCGGGCCGCGGTCATAGGCATCGAGCGGCAGTTCGAGCAGGCGGTGGCGGCGTATCGCCAGCGCCCAGTGCGTCCTGGTGGCCGGCGGTCCGCACAGCTGGATGCGCGCGCCGTCCGGCAGCGTCGCCGAGAGCAGCGGATGCTCCCGGTTGATGCCCTGGTGGCTGACGCGCGCGACCTGCTCGGCCAGGCGCTGGAGCAGCCGGTCGTCGACCGCCGGCAGCTCGATGCGCTGCATGCCGGGATGGGCGGCGTCCTCGATCCACAGCTCGCCGGGCCGGTTGACCAGGATCTCGGTCACGCTTTCGCGCTCGAGCCAGGGGCGCAAGGGCGCCAGATAGGCATCGAGATAGACGCTGCGCGGCATCTGGGGCGGCGCCTCGCCCTGGTCCTGTCCGGGCTGCAGAGGAAGGATCGTTCCGGTCATGCCAGGCCCGATGGTCCTACGACACTTTCGAGAAGTCGAGATCTTTGGCGGTGAAGACCCTGATGGGTTCGCCTTGCCTGACGCGGATGGTGGGGCCGATCTGGCCGTTCTGGGAGACGGCGGCCGCGGCCGCGGATTGTCCGCCGCCGGCGATGACGACGCCGGCGTTGCCGGTGATGGTACTGAGGCCGCCGATGACGGAAAGCAGCATGGCCGAGCCGAAGCGTTCGAAGAAGTGGGAGTTGACCTTGCCGGCAAGGCCGGTCTCGCCACCGAAGGCGATGGCGGGAGAGCCGATGTTGACCGAGACGCCGTCCGGGCGGATCAGCCGGGTCCAGACGACATAGGCGCGCTTCTGGCCCGCGGTGAGGCCGGACTTGTACTGGCCGATCAGGCGCGAGGAGCGCGGGATCAGCACGCGCGCGCCGTCGAAGCTCCTGACGTCGGTGGAGACCACGGCGCGCACGTAGCCGGGCACGTCGGTGTCGATGGCGGTCTCCAGCACGGCCGGGATCAGCGTGCCCTGGGTGACCGTGGTCGCCGGATCGAAGCTGGCCTCGGCGGTGGCGGTGGTGCCGCCCACGCCGCCCAGGCGCGCGGCGAAGTCCTCGTTGGAGTTGCCGGTTCCGGCCGGCGATGTCGCCGCGGGGGGCGTAAACGGGCCGGGCAGGGCGCTGGCGTCGAACACCACGGTGGGGCTGGCATGGGGATTGGACGCGGGCGCCGCGACGACCGCGGCATCGGGCTGCTGGCTCAGCACCGGGGCAGGGGCGGGCGCGGCAGGCGCCGCGGGTCTGGGCTGCGGCGTCCGGGCCGGTGTCGCCGGAGCCGGAGGCGCTATCGCGGGAGCGGGAGCCTGGACCTGCTGCTGTGCGGGATTGCGCGCGGCGTCCATCGACCACAGGGTGAGCGCGCCGAGGCCGGCGACGATGGCGATGCCGGCGATCAGCCCCAGCGAGTCGCCGCGCTTGCGCTGGCTGACCGCGGGCAGGACGGCGCGGGTGGCAAGGTCGATGACCTCGGCGCCCTGCTGCTCGCGCGGGTCGTGTGCCTCTTCTTCGGGGGTGCGTTCGCGGATACGGGTGTTGGGAGCCATGGCTAGTATCCCTGTGATGCCGGAGAGGGCGATGATGAAGGCGTGCCGGCAGGCGCGGCGGCGGCGACCTTGCGGGGCTCGCCCCGGTTCTGCAGCGTGGCCTGCGCCTTGCCGGAGCGCAGCAGGATGAGGGCAGGCACGTCGTCGATGACGATGGTGGCCCCGCGCACCGCATAGTTGACCGGGCCTTCCTCGCCTTTCTCGTTCCTGACCAGGATCGCCGGCACCTCCTGCTTCGCGCCCCATACGAGATAGGTCGCATTGCCGTCGTCATAGACGCGCGCCGGCAGCAGCCTTTGCGTGCCCTTCTTCTCCCAGGCGAAGTTGAGCATCGCCGGATCGGCGGGAGTGCCGAGAGGATCGCCTTCGAGCAGCGCGCGCTCGGCATCGTTGAGCCCGGCGCCGTCAAGTCCGGCAAGACCGGGCTGCTCCTGCCCTTCGGGCTTGTCCTCCTGCGGATAGGCGAAGCGCAGCAGGTAGACCGGCCTGGCCCTGGGCGAGGCGACCAGGTCGAAGAAATAGGTGCGGCGGTCGGTCACGACCGTCATGTTGGTGCGCGCGGAGGCTTCCAGCGGCTTGACGAACAGCAGGTTGGCCCGCTTGTTCGGAGTGATCTGCCACTTGGCGGCATCGCCCACCGCGACATTCTCGATATGCTCGTCCTCGGCAAAGCCGATCGTCGCCTGCACTCCGAGCTTGCCGTCGATACGCACCACTTCGTTCTCGTCGTACATATGGCTGACGAGCCGCGTGTCCTCGGCATGGGCGGAGGAGAGGGCAGCGGGAACGGCCAGAGCGAACAAGGGCAAAAGGGTCTTCATCTTCATCATCGTGCCATCTGTCTTGGCCGGGGGGCGGGGGTGGCGAAGCGCGAGCCGATGCCGCGCGCGCGGGGCCGTGCCAGTACCGGCAGCGGCGGCGCGGCCGGCGCTGCCATCTGGGTCGTCGTGCGGCGGGTATGGGTATGGGTTGCGCCGGCAGGTCCGGCACCGGCCATGGCGGCATCGCCGCCGGGCGCCATCGCGCCTGTGCCCAGGCGCCGCGAAGTGGCGGTTTGCGCCGCCTGGCCGGCCGGCTGCAGCGGGGCCGCGGCATCGGGTGCGGCGGGCGATCCGCCCTTCGCATCCGCATCGCGCGCATCCAGGCCGAACACCTGCCAGCCCGAGACCATCGCCTGCGTCACCTTGAGCACCATCACCATCAGCGCGACATGGACCGAAGCGATCAGGAACAGCGCCATCGCCGCGCGCGGGTTGATCCCTTCAAGGGTCCCCAGCCCGGCGATCACCGGCACCATCAGCTCCAGGGTGAACGAGCCGCCGACCACCACGAACAGCGGCGTCAGCCCGGTCAGCACCACGCCGCGCAGCCAGCCCGCGGTCAGCCCGCGGGTGCCGGCAAACAGCGCGAACACCACGAACACCGGCCCCACCGCCAGCAGCACGGCCAGCGCGATCCGCGCGGTCACCAGCACGCCCACCGTGCCCAGCAGCAGCAGCAGCGCGGCCAGCCACATCAAATTGCCCGGCGAGAAGCTGCCGGTTGCCGCGCCCTGGGCCGCCCCTTGCGCGGCATCGGCCTGCTGGCCGCCGCCGGCGATCTGCGAGACCTCGCCGATCGCGGCCATGACGATGTCGATCCGGTCGGCGAAGATCTGCGTCGCCGAGCCGCTTGCGCCCGTCAGGATCGCGGCCAGCTGGTCGGGCGCGCCCACTGCCAGGTTCCACACCACCTGGCTGTAGGCCAGCCAGCTCGTCGCAAAGGTCAGCACCAGTCCCAGGGTCAGCATCTTCGGCGTCAGCGCCGGGATCGACAGCCGGCTGCGTCCGGCCAGCAGCGAGAGCGCGAAGAAGGCGATATACAGCGTCAGGATGATCGTCAGCGCCGGCACTAGCGCGCCTTCGGCCCCGAACAGCCGGTTGAAGGCCATCGCCGTGGCTTCGCCCGCCATGCAGTCGACCGCCCGCAGCGCCGGCGCTACCCCGGCAGAGGCGTTCTCCACAAGCTGGGTGCAGGTGCTCATTGTTTGCTCGCCTCACGGCTCGGCGGCACCGGCCCGCTCCCCCACCCGGCCACCCAAGCCATTATCCTCATGGGTGGCGGGGTGGGGGAGCGGGCCGGTGCCGGGCGCAGGGACAGCCGAAGGCTGGCCCGAACAGACGCCACAAGATACCAAACGCTCATTCGGCCGCCTCGGTCCAGACCGGGCCGTCCGTGGCCTGCGCGTCTCCGGGCCAGGCCGCTCCGGTCAGCGCCGGGTACCAGGCAGGCGGCGCATCGCCATAGCGCTCGCGCAGCGCATCCAGCTTGCGCACCGTGCTCTCGCGCCCCGACAGCACGGTCAGCACTTCGGGCATACCGCCCAGATCGAGCCGCACCACCACGGACGCATCGGCCTGACGCACCAGGAAGCAGCGCGAATGCGCCGGCAGGGTGCGGATCACCTCAAGCTCGTGGCTCGTCAGGCCGAAGCCATCGCAATAGTCCTCGGGGCGCGCCCGCGAGTTGGGCATGAAGACCATCGTCGCGGTCTGCTCGACCAGCGCGGTCGCGATCCGGCTTTCCAGCGCATCGCGCGCCGACTGCGTCGCAAAGCCGACCAGCGCGTTCCGCTTCCTCAAGGTCTTGAGCCAGTCGCGGATGCGGTGCGCGAAGACCTCGTCGTCCAGCGCCTTCCATCCCTCGTCGATCAGGATCATCGTCGGCTCGCCGTCCAGGCGCTCCTCGATGCGGTGGAACAGGTACATCATCACCGGCGTCCTCAGACGCGGCGTCTCCAGCAGCGCGGTCATGTCGAAGCCCAGCGTCCTGGCCGACAGGTCGAGCCGGTCGTGCGCATTGTCGAACAGCCAGCCATGCTCGCCCGTACCGCCCGGGCCATTCGCGATCCAGGCATCGAGCCGGCTCGCCAGGTCGCCCGGCTCGGGCCGGCGCGTGCCGGCCAGCAGCTCGCGGAAGTGGGTCAGGCGGCGCAGGCTTGCGTCATTGGCATAGGCGGCATCGACCGCGCCGGCGATCAGCGCCTCTTCCTCGGCCCCTTGCGCCTTCAGCAGCACGCCCAGCCAGTCGCGCAGGAACGCCCGGTTGACTGCCGTGTCGGGCAGCGCCAGCGGGTTGAACCCGGTCGGATGCCCGGCGGCGATCCGGCTGTAGGTCCCGCCGATCCCGCGCACGAACACTTCCGAGCCGCGGTCCTTGTCGAACAGGATGGTGCGCGGAGCAAACTTCTGCGCCTGCGCTGCCAGGAAGTTCATCACCACCGTCTTGCCCGAGCCCGAAGGCCCGATCACCGTGAAGTTGCCCAGGTCCCGGTCGTGGAAGTTGAAGAAGAACGGCGTCGAGCTGGTCGTCTCCAGCAAGGTCACCGCCTCGCCCCAGTGATTGCCCGAAGCCTGGCCCATGGCAAAGCCGTGCAAGCTTGCGAAGCAGGCCATGTTGGCGCTCGAGATCAGCGAGCGGCGCACCACCCAGGCCTCGTTGCCCGGCAGCTGGCCCCAGAACGCCGCTTCCAGGTTCACGTCCTCGCGCACCGCGATCGCCCCGCTATCGGCCAGCGCCGCCCCGCAGGCCGCCGTCGCCTCGTCCAGCGCATCGAGGCCGGGCGCGCGCACCAGCACCGTCAGGTGATGGTCGCCGAAGGCAACCGCGCCGGTGCCCAGCGCATCGCGCGCGCTCAACATCTCGCGCCGCTCGGCCAGCGCTTCCTCGTCGGCGCTCTTCAGCCGCCGGATCGCAAGATCGATCCGCTCGCGCGCCACCTGCCGCTCGGCCGGCGCATAGCTCTCGGTCAGGGTCAGCTCGCACGGCAGCCGCAAAAGCGCGTCGGCCAGCCCCGGGCCGGTCGCGTCGGGATAATCCTTCAGGCTCATCAGCGCGCCGAAGCTCGGGCTACCCGCGCCCTTGAGTTCCAGTGCGTCGAGCCCGAAGCTCACGCGCCGGTAAGGCAGCATATGGCCGATGTCGGTGCCCTCGGCCGGCCGGCGCACGGGCCGCATCTCGCCGTTGTACAGCGCGCTCAGAAGCTCCAGCACTTCCGAGCAGGTGCCGCCCGCTCCCTCGTAATCGCCCAGCAGCCGCGCGCCATAGGCGCCCAGCGATGCCGTCAGCGAAGCCGCCGCCGTGCGCAATGCCCGCAGGTCCGAAGGATCGGCTTCGACCGGGCCTCCTCTGGACCCCAATGGCCCCCCGCGCTTCACCAGCCGCGCCAGCCGCTCCGGCCAGCCGGCACGCCCCCGCGCCGGGCGGCGCACCAGCGTCACGAACTGGTCGTTCACATACAGCGCGCCGGACCCCATCTTCTCGCGCCAGCGCGCATCGATATAGCCGGCCAGCGGATCCTCGAACGCGCCTTCGAGCTCGACATGCACCTGGCGGCGCACGACGTGGTGGTACAGCACGAAGCGCGAGTCCAGCGAGCTCCTCAGAAGAACCTCGCGCATCGCCGCATGGGCATTGAGCTCGCCCGTGTCGGCCGTCTCGAAGCCCAGCCCCGGAACCATCAGCGAACACATCACCGATCCGTCGCGCAGCAGCACGACATTGCCGTCCAGCAGCGCCAGGTAAGGCAAACGGTCCCCCGCCAGCGCTTCCCGGCCAGACCAGCCCAGTGCCTGCTTCATACCGCCCATCATGAAGGTGTCCTTGTCAGGTGCGGCCAGGACATCCGTCCCGGCCTTGCGGCACCAGCCCACTCCCGTCCGAGGGGAACGAGAATGTCCGGGGGACATTCTCGCCGAAGGGGCCGGCCCCCCAGCGATAGTACCCTATGGGTGGCCGGGTGGGGGAGAGGGCTGGTGCCGGGCGCAGGGTTTGCACCAGCAAACCCGGTCAGATGCCACAAAACCACGCCCGCATCGCGCATCAAGGCCGCTTGCTCACACCGCATAGCTGTTGCAGCCCCAGCGCTGCCAGTTGCGTACCCGCGGGCAGCGGCTCACCTTCGCAATCCACAAATCGAACACGCGCGGCTCGCGCAAACACGCCAGATAGCCCGCCCCATGGATCAAAAGCGCCGCGGGCAGCGCCCAGAAGCTCTTCGTGATCAGGAACACCTCCGTCGTCACCGCCGCGTTGATGATGAAAAAGCTGTACGTCACCCCCGCAAACATCTGCGGACGCGTCAGCGCGCGGTGAACCGGATACCGAACCAGTTCCATAACCTACCCCGCCGCCGCCGACTGGATGCCCGACACGATCGCGCCGGCTCCGAACAATATGAAGCACCCGATGATCACCGTCGCCCCGAAGCGCCAGTTCATCCGCCCGGTCAGCATCAGAAAACCAACCGCCGCTACCGCCATCACCGCCACAGCCGTCGCCACATTGCCCAGCAACGTACCCTGCAACCACAACAACGCACCAACAATCGGCCCAGACCCAGCTGGATCACTACCACCAACCACCTGCGCATGGGCCCAATGCGGTGAAAGGGCCATAAAAATGGCAGGTAATGCTTTGGAAATATTTCTAATTTTAAAGAATCTGAATGAAGAAATGCGAATCATCGCGCCCTCCTTCCGGCGCGATGCGCTTCTAAAATGACAGCTCTGTGACGATTCCCAGGCTAAACCGGGCAATGCCCGTCCGGCATTATAAATAGGGCCATAGGGGTGAGGAGGGGCGCAGCGCGAACTGGTTGCGCGCCCTCCGGACAAGGTCTGTTTCGAATCGAATCAACGAAGCGCCAGGGTTTCTCCGTTCATCAACACCTGCGCTGCCTTGCGCGCCGCGCGACGGGAATCCATCCAGGTACCATCGGAGAGTTCGAGCATGTAGCGTGTATCGCTGTTGATTGCCGTCTCGAAGCAGTGAAGTGCCTTTTCGGTTTCGCCAAGCCTGGCATAGGCGGTTCCAAGATTGATAAGCGCGGCGGGGTCGCCCTCATCATCCAGCGGCGAAGCGAGAATATGCTCGACGGCTTCACGGTTTCGCTCCGCCATCAGTTCCTCATAAGCGACATCCACGCGCTCAACGCTGGCCCCGGCATTCGCAATCTGGTCTGCCGACTGCGCAAACAGGGCGCTGGCGGCAAGCAACGATACAATCATCGTCTATCTCCCATTTCCTATCGACCCGTGGATTTTCTGCCTTTGATCCAGCCAACGCAAGGAAAATGAGCCAACTGTCATAAAAATGCAATGTTGGCGTGAATCGACCAGATTTCCGCGAGTCGTGCAAATGGCACCTTCGCAAACCCGTGTTATCCGTGGGCCTGGGGTGAAGACCGAGACGCTGCTGCAAGAGGCGTCCCGCGCTTCGCGTGAAAAATATTCTGCCGACGCGGATCTCTGGTCCGGCCCGATAAATTGCGCGTGGCAAGGCTTTGTCTCGCTGTTGTCATGACAGTCGCATTCCTGTCGCAAAGGAAGTGTCATGATACCGAAAACAAACTGTCATCTGGCCTCTCTAGAGGGTCGAGTCGCGTTGGCGGAGTCGCCGCGTGATTCGACCTTGAGGGGGATTTCATCGTGAAGAACATTCATGGCTTGCTGCTCGTCGGCTGTAGTGCCGTTGCGCTTGCTGGTTGCGGAGCGGACGACATCGCTTCACCTGGTACTGGTGGAAATGTCACGATCAACAACACCACCAACAACCCAGCGCCGACGCCGACGCCCACACCGACGCCGACCGGCGGTGCCATCACGCCCGCGTCGGGCTGCCCGACGATTGCCGATCCGCAAGGCTTGACCGACGACGGCACGATCACGGGTCCGACTGGCACCTATCGTGTCTGCAGCCTGCCCAACAAGATCAACGAATCGATCAAGCTGACCAAGATTTCGGGTCTGCTTTACCAGCTCAAGGGTCGAGTCGACGTTGGCGATGACGGCGGCTTCACGGGTGGTTCCGATACCAACGTCACGCTCTCGATCGATCCCGGCGTGATCGTGTTCGGCGGCACGGGCGTTTCCTGGCTTGCAGTCAATCGCGGCAACAAGATCAATGCCGTCGGCACGCAGACCCAGCCGATCATCTTCACCAGCCGCGACAACGTGCTGGGCCTAAACACCGAGAACTCATCTGCCCAATGGGGCGGTGTCGTGTTGATGGGGCGCGGTAAAGTTACGGACTGCAACTATGGCTCGGTCGCCGCAGGCACCTGCGAACGCGACACCGAAGGCGCGGCTGATCCCGCGATCTTCGGCGGTGCCGACGATACCTACAACGCCGGTACGATCGACTATGTCCAGGTTCGCTTCTCCGGCTACGTCATCGGCGCCGACAAGGAACTCCAGTCGCTCACGCCCGAAGCTGTCGGCAGCGGCACTTCGATCAGTCACTTCATGACTTACAACAGCTCGGATGACGGCATCGAATTCTTCGGCGGCGTCACCAACCTGAAGTATTATGTCGCCGTTGGCGCTGAAGACGACAACCTTGATGTCGACACCGGCGCCCGGGTCAATGCCCAGTATGTCATCGTAGCCCAGCGCCAGGACGTTGGCGACACGATGATGGAGATCGATTCGAACGGTCTCGAAAGCGATACGCCGCGCACCAATATCAAGGTCGCCAATTTCACCTACATCCAGCGCAAGTCGGGCAACTCCGATGGAACCTCGATGTTCTTCCGGGGCAACTCGGACGTGACCTTGATGAACGGTATCCTCATCAGCCCGAACAACCCCTGCCTTGGTATCCACAACAGCTTCACCACTGCCGCGTTCGAATCGGTATTGATGCAGTGCGGTTCGCCGAAATACATCAACACCGGCAGTGCCGCCGCCGATGCCGGCGAGAGCTTCTTCGGTGCTGGCGACAACAACGACGACAGCTTCTCTCCGACGCTGACCAGCCTGTTCATCAACGGCAGCAACGAGAGCGGTGTGACCGCGTTCGATCCAAGCACGGTCGACAGCTTCTTCGATGCGACGGACTACGTCGGCGCGGTCAAGGATGCTGCGGACACCTGGTACGGCGGTTGGACCTGCAACAGCACGGCCGCCGATTTCGGTGTCGGCAACTCCGGTCTCTGCACGTCGCTTCCGACGAGCTGACCGGCCGCCTGACACGCCAAGGGGGGCGGCCGGACCCGGCTGCCCCCTTGTTCGCATTCGATATACCCCAGGGGGGCCATAAAAATGTTCATGCCGCGGCTTGCATCCCTGCTGCTGCTCACCACAGCGCTCGCGACCCCTTCTCTGGTGCAGGCGCAGGACACCACGCCTGACCTTGGCAGCGAGGACGACACGCCTCAGGAGCAGATGCCTGAGGCAGACATGCCTGATGCCGATCAGGAAACAGAGGGCGAAGAAGAAATTGAGCAGCCGGATGTTTCGGTGCCGGGTGCTGAAATCATTGTCACCGGGCGTCGTTCTCGCGACATAACCAGGGCCGCACCGCAGGTCATCTCGGTGCTTTCGACTGCTGAAATCGCGCGTACTGGCGAGGGTAACATTGCCGGCGCCCTGTCGCGCGTCACTGGCCTGAGCGTTGTCGGCAAGGGCTTCGTCTATGTTCGCGGTCTGGGCGACCGTTATTCGCTCGCCTTGCTCAACGGTTCGCCCCTTCCCAGTCCGGAGCCGCTCAAGCGCGTCGTGCCGCTCGACCTATTTCCAAGCAATGTGATCGCTTCATCGCTAGTGCAGAAGAGTTACTCGTCGAACTTTCCCGGCGAGTTTGGCGGCGGTGTGATCAACCTCACCACCAAGTCTGCGCCGCGGGAGGGTTTCCTCACCATCAGTGCGGGTATTGAAGCCAATACTGAAACCACCGG
>JAWKNW010000053.1 GCA_041391505.1 Rhodothermales bacterium | reverse complement strand
CATCGGGTTCGACGGTTTTCTGCTCATGAACGGCATCCAGGACATCTTCAATACCGTCGATAGCCGGCGCATCATCTACGACCGTCCGTTCGAGGGCATCCTGCCGGCCTACCACCGGCTCGATATCTCGGTGGAGCGCACGTTTACCTGGGAGCATACCAGCCTCGTCCTGCAGGCCGGCGCGATCAACGTATACAACCGGCGCAACCTGCTCTCGCTCGACATCTTCACGCTGCGCCGGACCGACCAGTTGCCGTTCGTTCCGACGGTCGGCGTCAAAGCCTCGTTTAATTGAGTGAGCCGTTTCGGCATCGTAATCCCCATGTCTACCCCTTCCGTCAGCGATCCCACAGCCCCCGTCCGGTCCCGTGTCTTGTTGCGGGCAGGGCGCTGCGCGGCCGGCGCGCTGGCGCTGGCCCTCCTGCTGGTCGCCGGCTGCGAGGAGGATGTCAATCCGTTTATCGGCACCAACCTGCCCTACACGGTCTGGGGCTACATCAATCCGAAGGCCGATACCCACGCCGTGCGGGTGTTTACGATCGACGACCAGCTGCGCCTCATCTCCCCCGAACCGATCGACGCCACGGTTTCGCTGGTCCGGGTGTCCGACGGGCGTCGCTCGTTCTGGGTGGACTCGACGGTGCAGCTGTTCAACGGTGATTACCGCCACATCTTCTGGCTCGCCGAGCCGGTTACGCCCGGAGAAACCTACCGCCTCGAAGTCGAACGCTCAGATGGCGTCGTCACCCGGAGCGAGGCGGTGATCGTGCCTGACCCCATCGCGCTCGAACTGCTGCCGCCCAATGAAAACGTGGTCTCGTCGATCGAACTGCCCGTGCTCTTCCGCGGCGACCCGCCGGCGCTGCCGCGCGTCGAGGTGACGTACCGGACGTACTCGACGAACACGGCCGGCGTGACCACGGCGACGCTGCCCGTGGTCATCAGCTACACCACCAGGCCGATACGCCGCCCCGAAGGATGGGAGCTGCTCGTCCAGCTGCGGGACGACTTTCGTATCATCGCGCGGTCCTACGCCGAACAGGAGCTGCCCGCTCAGTTTATCTGCGCCGACTCCCTGCAGCTCGATGTCCACGTCGGGGATGCCGGATGGGTCTCTCCCGTCGGGGTGTTCGACGAAAATTTCCTCGTCGAACCCGGCACCCTGTCGAACATCGAGAACGGTTTCGGCTTTTTCGGCGCCGGCTACATCGAATCCATCACCTGGCATCCCTCCGACCTGCTCCTCGTGCGCGCCGGCTTCGACGACTGTACCGGCGTGTCAAACTAACGCGGCAGGTGCTGTAACAATTCGTGACCTCGTGCATACAAATGCTTTGATGTCAGACAATTCGATATCAATCTAAATCCATGCCGACACATTACACAGGCGACGCCGAGACCGTTCGGGCGCTCGATACCTTCATCAAACTCTCCCGCGCCGCCGAATCCGTCGGGGCGCGCGTCAACGCGCATCTGCAGGACTTCAACCTGACGGTGAGCCAGTTCGGCGTGCTTGAGGCGCTCTACCATCTCGGCACGCTGCAGGCCGGCGAACTGGCGGGCAAGATCCTCAAGAGCGGCGCCAACATGACGACGGTGCTGGACAACCTGGAAAAGCGCGCCCTCGTCAGTCGCATCCGGAAGGACGACGACCGGCGCTGCGTCGAGGTGCACCTGACGGAGGCCGGCCGGGCGCTCATCGCTACGATCCTGCCGGCGCACGTCGAACGGGTGCGCGATGCCTTCGCCCGGCTCGGCCCGGACGAACAGGAAACCCTCGGCGCCCTGTGCAAAAAGCTCGGACGCTCCTGACCTCTACACACACGACACAGCGCATCACCATGAACGCGATACAGGGATTGCATCACATTACCGCCGTCGCCGGCGATCCGCAGGCCAACCTGGTGTTCTACCAGCGCGTGCTGGGGCAGCGCCTGGTGAAAACGACCGTCAATTTCGACGACCCCGGAACGTACCATCTCTATTATGGCGACGAAACCGGCACGCCGGGGACGATTCTTACCTTCTTCCCGTGGCGCCACATGCCGCGCGGCCGCGTGGGCGCCGGCGAGACCAGCGCGGTGGCCTACGCCATCCCGCGCGACGCGCTCTCGTACTGGCTGGAGCGGCTGACGGCGTTTGGATTGAGCGTGAAGGAGGTCGAGCCGCGCTTCGGCGACCGCGTGATCCGGTTTTACGACCCGGATGGCATGAAGCTCGAACTCGTGGCGTCGGGCGATCCCTCGACGATCCAGCACTGGAACGAGGGCCCCGTCGATGCCGCGCACGCGCTGCGGGGCTTCCACAGCGTGTCGTTGCTGCTCCATGAGGTCGAGCCGACGGCCGAGTTGCTCACCGGACAGCTCGGCTACCGGTTCGTCGGGACCGAGGGCGACCGGCATCGCTACGCCGGCGCGTCGTCCGATCGGGGGCTGTATGTGGATCTCGTCCACGCGCCGAACGAGGCGCCGGGCCGCTTTGGGGCCGGATCGATCCATCACATCGCCTTCCGCACGGTCGACGACGAAGAACAGATCGCGTATCAAACGCGGCTCTACGACGCCGGCGTGGGCGTGACCGAGGTGAAGGATCGCCAGTATTTTCATTCGATCTATTTCCGGTCCCCGGGCGGCGTCTTGTTCGAGATCGCCACGGATGCGCCGGGTTTTGCCTACGACGAGCCCGTGCCGGCGCTGGGCAGCGCCCTGAAGCTGCCGCCCTGGATGGAGCCTCGCCGGGCCGAGATCGAGACCCGCCTGCCCGCCATCGACCGCGCCGCGCGGCATCCGAAGGAGGCCATCGATGCCTGAGCCGAACCTGTCGCCGCACGCCGGCCAGCCGCTGGCGACCGCCGGTGCGCCGCTGGAGGCCGCCCGCGCCGCCGTCATCCTCGTGCACGGCCGCGGAGCGCGGGCCGCCGGCATGATCGATCTCGCGCAGCACGTGTTCGACGAACGCGTCGCCTACCTCGCCCCGCAGGCGGCGGGGGCCTCGTGGTATCCGCATTCGTTTCTCGCGCCGCTGGCGATGAACGAGCCCGGGCTCTCGTCGGGCCTCGCGGTCCTCGCTGCGCTGGTCGCCCGCGCCAAGGACGCCGGCGTGCCGGCCGGGCGGATCGTGCTGCTCGGCTTTTCGCAGGGTGCGTGCCTCGCGCTCGAATTCGCGGCGCGCAATCCCCGGCGCTACGGCGGGGTCGCCGCGCTGAGTGGCGGATTGATTGGCAGCGCCGACCTTCCCGGAACGGTGCCGCCCGATGACAAGGCGTTCGGCTATGCGGGATCGCTCGAAGGAACCCCCGTGCTGCTGGGCTGCAGCGATCGCGATGCGCACATCCCCCTGGCGCGCGTGCACCGCTCGGCGGAGGTGATGCGCGGGCTCGGCGCGGAGGTCGATGCCCGCATCTACCCGGGCATGGGGCACACCATCAACGCGGAAGAGATCGACCTCGTCGCCGCGATGATCGGCTCGGTGCTTCAGGGCGCATCGGACTGACGCCCGGATGTGGCGTATCGGATGATCGTTTCGCCCGACCAGGCGTCCACCGGACGCGCTTCGGAAAGCCGGCCCCGGTGCATCACCGCCACCGTATCGCAGACGCCCAGGAGTTCGGGCAGATACGAACTGGCCATCACCACCCCTTTTCCGCCGCGCGCCGCCTCGTCGATCAGCCGGTAGATATCGGCCTTGCTGCCGATGTCGACCCCGCGCGTGGGTTCGTCCAGCAGCAGGATGTCGCTGTCGTGATGCAGCAGGCGAGCGAGGCAGAGTTTCTGCTGGTTGCCGCCGGAAAGCGTGCGCGCCGGCTGGCCGGGCGATTGGCTGCGGATGCCGAGGCGCGCGATCCAATCGCTCGCGGCGGCGTCCTCGCGCCGGCGGTCGATCAGGCCGCGACGGACGTAGCGTTTGGCATCCGAGAGGGTCAGGTTGGTGGCGAGCGACAGGTCGACCGCGAGCCCTTCGGCCTTGCGGTCCTCGCTCAACAGATCGAGTCCGATCCCGAGCGCGCGCTGCGGCGTGAGGAAGGCCAGCCGGACGGGCCCGGACGGACCGATGCGCACCACGCCGTCTTCCGCCGGCCGCAGCCCGAAGAGGGACCGAAGGGTCTCGGATCGGCCCGCGCCCACGAGGCCGGCGATGCCGAGCACCTCGCCGCGGCGCACCGTGAACCCGACGCCGACCGGCATGTCGCCCGGCCCCGTCGCGTTTTCGACCGACAGCAGCACCTCGCCGAAGGGGCGCCCGCCCGCGGGATACAGATCGCCCGCCGGCCGGCCGATCATCGCCGCGATCAGGTGCGGGATGGTGGTGTCGGCGAGGACGCCGCCGGCCACCGATTCGCCGTCGCGCAGCACGGTGTAGGTGTCCGCCACGTCGCGCACTTCCTCGAGAAAATGGCTGATGTAGATCACGGCGACCCCGTCGGCCTTCAGCCGGCGGATCACGTCGAACAGCGCCCGGGCATCGGCGGCGGAAAGCGAGCTGGTCGGCTCATCCATCACCACGATGCGGGCTCCGGACAGCAGCGCGCGGGCGATCTCGACGACCTGCTGTTTGCCGATGCTGAGCCGGCCGGCGCGGTCTTCCAGGTCGATATCCTGCTGCCCGAGCCGCGCCAGCGCGGCCCGCGCTTCGTCGCGCCGGGGAAAAATCCAGCCGAAACGGTGCGTCTCCAGTCCGAGCGTGATGTTTTCGAGCACCGAGAGGTGCGGGGCGATCGTTCCTTCCTGGTAGATCATCGCGATGCCGGCGCGGCGTCCGTCGGCGGGGGAGGCCGGCCGATAGGGCCGTCCTTCGAGCGTCATCGCGCCGGCGTCGGCCTGGAGGGCGCCGCTGAGCACATTCATCAGCGTGCTCTTGCCGGCGCCGTTTTCACCGATCAGGGCATGCACCTCGCCGGCGCGTACGGCCAGGTCCACGCCCCGCAGCGCCTGCACGGAGCCAAACGACTTGACGATGCCGGAGAGGGTAAGCATCGCTCCTCACTCGCCGAGCCAGGTCGCCAGATCCGGGTTGAGCAGCGCCTGCGCGTCCGGCTCGTCGACGTTTTCGGGCGTGATCATCATGATGCGCGTGTCGATCCGGGCGTCGAAGGGCTGCCCGCGTACGATGGCGGCGGCCGTCTTGACGCCGTTGTAGCCCATGTCGAACGGATCCTGGAGCGCGAGCCCCTGGATGGCGCCGGCGCGGAGCCCCGCGAGCAGCGTCTCGTTCGCGTCGAACCCGACGAAGCGGACCTTCCCGGCGCGGCCGGCCGTTTCCAGCGCGCGGAGCATGCCCTGCGTCGCCGATTCGTTCGAGCAAAAAATCCCGTCGACGTCCTGAAAGCGGTTCAGGATGTTCTGCGAGGCCTGGAGCGCTTTTTCGACGGTGGCGCCGGCATACTGGTTGTCGGACACGATCTCGATATCGGGCGCGTAGGCCGCGATTTCTTCCAGGAAGCCCTGTTCGCGGTTGCCGGTGCTGGCCGACCCCTCCTGGTAGCGGAGGACGATGACGCGTCCTTTTTTGCCCAGCAGATCCGCCAGCCGGCGGGCGCAGAGCCGGCCGCCCTCGAGGTTGTTCGTGGCGACGAAGCTGGACTGGGCGTCGGACTCGAGCCCCGAGTCGATGATGACGACCGGGATTTCGCGGCGCACGGCCGCCTCCACCGGCGCGGCGAGGCTGACGGCGTCCAGCGGCGCGAGGACGATGGCGTCCACGCCGCGGCTCACGAAGTTCTGCACGACCTGGATCTGCAGCTGGCGGTCGTCTTCGCGCTGGGGCCCCTGCCAGATGATGTCGACATCCAGTTCCGCGGCCGCCTTGTTCGCGCCGGCATGGATGCTTTTCCAGAACTGGTGGGTCGTCCCCTTGGGGATGACGGCGATCTCGACGCGGTCCGCCGAGCCGCCGCGGTTGCAGCCGGCGATCAGGACGAGGAGGCAGAAGGCGAACGCGGCAGGGTGCAGGTTTTTCATGGGATCGATGAGCTTGGGGCACGATGCCGGCAATCTAGCGAATCGGTGGAAGAGTTGCGCCAGCATGGGCGCGTGGAATCACGCGGGCGCGGCCGGCGTTCTGGGGGAGGACGAGTCCGTTTTCCCGCATGCACGCATCCATCTCCATCGAACCCCTGCTTTCTCGTAGCCCCGAGGAGACGCGCGCGTATGGCGAGCGGCTCGGGGCCCGGCTCCAGCCCGGCGACGTCGTGGCGCTCCATGGCGACCTCGGCGCGGGCAAGACGCAGCTCGTGAAGGGCATCTGCGCGGCGTGGGGGATCGACGAGGCGGTGGTGAGCAGTCCGACGTTCGCCCTCGTCCAGGAGTATGCGGGCCGCTCGTTTCCCGTTTACCACTTCGACGCCTACCGCATCCAGCAGCAGAGCGAGTTCTTCGAAATGGGATACGAGACCTATTTTTTTGGCGACGGGGTGTGTCTGGTGGAGTGGCCGGAGCGCATTGCGTCGTTGCTGCCGGCCCACACCATCCGGTTGCAGATCGATCACGTGGATGAAACGACGCGGCGGATCGCCGGCGGGGGGCCGGCATGACGTTCGCTGACGCCGAGGCCTATCTCCTGCGCCTGCCCAGTTTCTCCGCCATCGGCGGGGCGGCGTACGTGCCCGGGTTCGAGCGGATCGAGGCCTTGCTGGCCGGCATGGGCGATCCGCATCGGGCGCTGCGCATCGCGCACGTGGCGGGGACCAACGGCAAGGGATCCACCGCTTCGATGCTGGCTTCCATCGGCACCGCCGCGGGGAAGCGGATGGGGCTTCATACCTCGCCGCATCTGTATCGCCTCAACGAGCGGATGCGGATCGACGGCGTTCCGATCCCCGACGAGCAACTGGCCGTGCTGGTGGCGCGTCACGCCGCGCTCATCGAACGCGTGCGGCCGAGCTTTTTCGAGGCGACGGTGGCGCTGAGCCTGCTCCATTTTGCCGAGGAAGCCGTGGACGCGGCGGTGGTCGAGGTGGGGCTCGGCGGCCGGCTCGACGCGACCAACATCGTATCGCCGGCGGTCTGCGCGATCACCACCATCGGGCTCGAACACACCGCCTTTCTGGGGGATACGATAGAAGCCATCGCGGCGGAAAAGGCCGGCATCGTCAAACCCGGCGTACCGGTGGTATGCAGCGTGGAACAGCCATCGGCCGTTGAGGTTGTACGGCGCATTGCACATCGACAGGCCGCGCCGTTTCATGGCCTCGACGACGAGGTGACGATCGCCGAGTTATCCGCCGCGATCTCCGGGATTACGATGGATGTGACGACGCCGCAACGGATGTACGCCGGCCTTTTCCTGGCGTTGCCGGGGCGATTCCAGGCGCGCAACGCCGCGCTGGCGACACGGGTGGCCGAACTGTTTTTTGAAGACGAAATGGCCGGGAGCGGCGCCGCGGTGTACCGGGGGATGCGTCAGGTACGGCGCCTTTCCGGGCTGCGCGGCCGGCTCGAGGTGCTCGCGCAGGAACCGCTGATCGTTCAGGACGTTGGGCATAATCACGACGGGCTTTCCGCCAGCCTCGCATTTATGAACGAACAGCTAGCGGGTAGCGGAGGACGTTTGTTCGTCGTTTTTGGTGTCATGCGAGACAAAGATATCGATCGCATGGCGCAGCTCCTCAAAACTGCTGAAGCCCACGTTGTGCTGGTGCCCATCAGCGTTGAGCGTGCGTTGCCACCCCCGGAACTCGCCGACAGGTTATCTCGGCACGTCCTATCCATACATCGTTCCGCTTCCGTAGAAGATGCCTTGATGTGGTTCCGCCGTCAAGCCACGCCTGACGATGGCTTGCTGATCACCGGCTCACATTTTGTCGCTTCTCAAATCCTTCCTCAGCTAGACCCCAACTAGACACGCCATCCACAATCCTCATTCTTGAACCGGGCTACCGATGCGGTAGCATCCCGCGCGTTTCGGAGCCGCCCCATGCGGCCGGCGCATAACAGGGTACGAACGCCATTCCCCACGGGCATATGAAAATTTGCCTATGTAACGGGGTGAAGCGTTGATTTTTAGGCGCGATACGCTATCTTGAGAGGCCAGCATTTCGCAAGAAAGCTACGCGACGCTGCGTGCGACCCCTCCAGGTCTACCGACACCAAGGTAACCGCACGTGAGCCAGGCTGCCAAGCCCTGCCTACCTCCCCGTTTAGCGTCCTTCCTTCCTACCCGGTTCAGGTTCCCTTTTACAATCTCACTGACAAGGTGTATCAAGCCTGTTCGATTCATTTCTGTGCCGTCGAAGTGCGTTACGCAGAGGGTCACCGCGCAGGTCTTCCAGTTCGGATGTTGCGCTAAACGCCAGCAATACCCCTTGCTGTAGTCCCTATTCTTTCACGCTGTATGAAAATTGCCGACTTAAAAGACAAAAAACTCGCTGACCTGAGAGACATCGCCCGCGATCTGGGTCTAACGGGTTATTCTGGGCTGAGAAAGCAGGATCTGATCTATCTCATCCTTGAAACACGCGCCGAGGCGGTGGCTCACACCATGCCGTCGCCGGCCGCGGCGCCGGCTGCCGCGCCCCGCGAACGCGCGGAGACCGTGGCCGAAGCCCCGCCGCCCCGCCGCCCTTCGGGCGACGAAGGCCCTGCCCGCGAACAGGGGCGCCGCCCCCGTACGGAGAGCCGGGGCCCGCGCGAGGGAGACGACCGCACGAGCCGCGGAGGCAACAACGATTCCTGGAGCGAGGGCCGAGACCGGGATCGGGGGCGCCGCTACGAGGAAAACCGTGGTCGCGACGATCGGTCGTCCGACAGCTACGACAATCGTGCTCCGTATCGCCAGAAAGATGCGCGCCCCGACGGGCGCAACCCCCGCGGGGGTGGGCGCGACGAAGCTCCCGACACCACGGGCCCACGAGCCCGCAAAGGAAACGATCGAGGTGAGGTTCGCAACATGAACGAACGCAATCAACCGCGCAAGCCCGACGACCGCTACGAAGGCCGCAAATCGAATGGCCGAAACGACAACCGGGGCGATAGCCGCGGAGAAGGCCGCGGCGACAGCCGGGGGGATAGCCGGGGCGACAACCGGGGCGACCGCGGCGGTGACCGCGGCGAACGCGGCGATAACCGGAATCGGGGCGGTCAGGGCGAACGCGATGCGCGCCGCATGGATCGCCGCGATCCGCGCCGGCCCGAGAAACGCCCCAGCATGGGTGGCGCGCCGGCCGGGCCGGACAACCGCCGACGCCGTACGGCGGGCGGCGGCTCGCGCGAGGAACAGCGGAAACGGGTCTACGAAGGACGGCCGGAATACATGGCCAACTACGACCCGAACAAGACGGAACTGGAAGGCATGATCAACAAGGTCGGGGTGCTTGAAGTCCTCCCCGACGGATACGGCTTCCTCCGTTCGGCCGAATACAACTACCTGCCCAGCCCGGACGACATCTACGTTTCGCCGTCCCAGATCAAGCGGTTCAGCCTCCGCCTGGGCGATACGGTGGACGGCGAAGTCCGTCCGCCGAAGGAAGGCGAGCGGTTCTTTGCGCTCATCCAGGTGAACAGCATCAACGGCCGCACGCCGGCCGAACTCGAAGAGCGCATCAGCTTCGATTTTCTGACCCCGCTCTACCCCGAGGATCAGCTCCGCCTGGAATACCACCCAACCGATTACAGCATGCGCGTGATGGATCTCTTCGCGCCGATCGGTAAGGGACAGCGCGGCCTGATCGTCGCGCAGCCGAAGACGGGCAAGACGATTCTGCTCCAGAAGATCGCCAACGCGATCACGACGAATCATCCCGAGTGTTACCTGATCATCCTCCTCGTGGACGAACGTCCGGAAGAGGTCACCGATACCATGCGCAACGTGCAGGCCGAGGTGATTTCGTCGACGTTCGACCAGGAGCCCGAACGCCACGTCGAAGTGGCGGACATCGTGCTCGAGAAGGCCAAGCGGCTCGTGGAAGCCGGCCAGGATGTGGTCATCCTGCTCGACTCCATCACCCGTCTCGCGCGTGCGCACAACGCCGTCACGCCGAACACCGGCAAGACGCTCTCCGGCGGTATGGAAGCCGGCGCGCTCCGCGGTCCGAAGCGTTTCTTCGGCGCCGCGCGTAACGTGGAAGAAGGCGGATCGCTGACGATCATCGGCACCGCCCTCATCGATACGGGCAGCCGCATGGACGAGGTCATCTTCGAGGAGTTCAAAGGCACCGGCAACATGGAACTCGTGCTCTCGCGCGAACTCGCCGACCGCAGGATCTTCCCCGCGATGGATACCGTCAAGTCCGGCACCCGCCGCGAAGAACTCCTGCTTCCCGAAGCGAAGCTCAGCCGTGTCTGGATCCTCCGCAAGCTGCTGGCTGACATGGATCCGATCCAGTCGATGAACTTCCTCCTCGACAAGATGCGCGGCACGCGCGATAACGACGAGTTCCTGATCGTCATGAACTCGTAGCGGCGCGCGCTCACGCGTGTACGCAACGGCGACCCCTGCATTGTGAAGCTTCAGGCTATCTTCTTCGACCTCGATGGCGTACTGGTGGACGTTTCGCGATCCTACCGTCGCGCCATCGAGGAAACGGTAGCGCACTTCACCGGACGAGCGATCGAACCGGGGACCATCCAGCGTTACAAAAACCTGGGTGGTCTCCCCGATGATTGGAAGCTCACGCATGCGATCGTGACGGACGCCGGCATCCAGGTGTCGCCCGCGCGGGTATTCGATGAGCTGCAGCGGCAATATCGCGGCGAAAACTGGGAGGGATTCATCCAGGAGGAGCGACCGCTCGTCCAGATGCGAACCCTCGAACGGCTGCATCTCGCCGATCTCGTCCTGGGGATCGTCAGCACGCGTCCGGCCGCGGAAGTGGAGTGGACGCTCGACCGATTCGGCTGGAAACGGTATTTCCCGCTCGTCATCCCCCGCGAAATGCTCGAGGGACGCGGCAAACCGGATCCCTATCCGCTCCTGCGCGCCCTCGCCATCCTCGATGCCGCCGGCCGGCCCACACCACCGGCCCAGGCCATCTACGTCGGCGCTACGGTCGACGATGTCACGGCGGCGCTGCGCGCCGGGATCTGGAGCGTGGGCGTGACGACGCTGCACGCGGACCGCGATGCCCAGGACGACCCGCTCAAAAAGGCCGGCGCACACCACGTCCTCCACTCCGTCGACGCCATAACAGGCCTGATCGAACGGTTTGCCGAGTTTATTCCGCATCCTCCAGACATCGACGACGACCTGGATTGAGTCTCCAGGCGGTTCCGGGGATCGCGTTCGACCTACACGGTGAGGCGCAACGCGCCCTGGATGCTGCTTCCCCGTTATCCGAGCTGCTCGGCGATCCGATTCGCGGCCTCCAGGCCCGACATCAGGGCGAGTTCCACGCGCGACTTTTCGGCCAGGGCATCGCCGGCGAAATACAGTCCGTGCGCCGCGCCGGCGCGGAGTTCGGCCGCGTTGGCGGGTGTGACCGCCCGCGCGAATCGCCAGCGCTGCCCGTCGTGCCAGGCCGGATCCGGCAGCGAGGGGACGAGGGCGCGCAGATGGGACAGCACCTCGGGCAGGAGGTCGTCGAAGGATTCGAGGTACCGCCGCGCACTCCAGGACGGCGCCATCTGGGCCAGGATCACGCATTTGCCGGCGGGGACATGCCCCTCCTTGGCATTCTCGATGGCCGCCCACACCAGGGGCTGTTGCCGGTCCATGTTCACACGCGCGTACCACTCCCCGTCAAGGGCCGGCGCCTCGTCGAACCCGAGTACGAAGCTGAGTTGCGACTCATACCGGGATTGCCTGAGCGCCTTCGCCAGCCGGTAACGGAGGCTCGTATCCATTTCGCTGGATTCGAGAATGACGGCCGATTGAGGAGCCGGCGCCGCCAGCAACACGCCGTCGTAGGGGCCGTATGGCTGTTCTTTCTCGGCGATCAGGATCCAACCGTCCTGCCGGACTAACCGTTCGATGCGCGTCTGATTCAGGATCCGCGCGTTGGAAGCGGCCGAAATCAGTTTGGCAAGCTGGCTGATGCCGTGCCGATAGTTCCACCGGGCCGGCGGCGTAGTGGGTTGGGGCGGCCCCGGGGTGTCCGGCACGCCGAAGGGGATGACCGGGCGCGTGATCTGCACCAGATCCTCCGCGGACAACGCGTTAAAAACCAGGTGGCGCACGGCCTCGGGTTCCAGCGAGAAGTAGTTGGCCCCGTGATCGTACCGGATGTCTTCGCGGCCCCGTGTGGCAGCGCGACCTCCCAGACCGCGGCTTTTCTCGAAAAGGTCGATCTCGATGTCGGCGTTACGCAACGCCCAGGCGGCGCCAAGACCGGCTATACCGGCGCCGAGGATGGCAAGTCGTTTCATAAGGACAGATCGTGGGGTGCCCCGTCCGACGACAACGTCGGTTCAGTGCACCAGCTCTTTCTGGAGTCTTCGCAGCAGGCCCCGATAGCCGGCCTGCATGACGGCCTCGTGATTCCATCGGATGATCGGGCGAAGCAGGGGGCGTAGCACGCGCATCCAGCCGGCGCTCGCGTCGGCTCGCCAGTCGAGACGGACCAGGGTGTCGCGGCCGTCACCGGTCAGTTGCCAGCATCCCCAGCCGGTCAGGTCGCCCGTGGCGACGCCCTCGATCACGGTAGGAGGCTCCACGCGGGTGATGCGTAGATCGAAGGCAAAACGGTACGGCAGAGGACCGCGCCAGACCATACGGCGCAGGCTTCCGAGTCCCAGTTGATCGCCCGCTTCCACCGGGTCCATCGTTGCGATGGCCCCCCACCATTCCGTCCAGTGTTCGATCGTGTGGATTTCATCCCATACGATCTGTAATGGCGCGGGGACGCGCCACGTCGTCACAAATTCGAAATCGGCCATGGGGGGCACTGTTGCGCGCGGACGCGATGGGAGGGAGTCCGCGCTCGTGAGGAGTGCAAGGGCACCATAAATCTAGCCAGAGCACGGCAATAGGGCAAGCTGGCTGTAGCATTGGGTGAGAAAACCTGGGATTGTCTGGCGAGAGAAACGGAACGGAACCTGCCGCATTGAACGCCTTTAGTGTATATTACGCAGTTCGGTGTTTGAACAACTATCGGGATGTCCTTCCGCGTGGGGTGGTCATCGGTGAACGCTAAAGCACAGTAGAGCTACGACCCGCAGCACCGAAAGACCGCGTCGCTCCATGCGAGTCGAGGCGTCGACGCGTCTTGTATCCGAGAAGGGACAGCAAGCTGCTGAGTTAATTCGCGAGGTATGCGCCTGCGTGCATCATGTATTATATCGGTTGGTTGGATAGGCCTGGCGCTGACGTTGGCCGGCTGTCTGGACGGTGCGCCGCGGAGCAATCCGCTCGACCCATTCGGTGAGGGGTTTGAGAACGTAGGAGCCATCGAAGGCAGCATCACCGGGTTCTATGCGCCGTTCGATGGGCTCGAAGGGGTGGAGGTGCGTGTCGAGCCCGGGCCCGTGACCGTCATGACCCGCAACGGGGGTGCCTTCCGCGTCGGCGATTTGCCGGCCGGCTCGTACGTGCTCACGGCGCGCCGCG
>JAWKNW010000052.1 GCA_041391505.1 Rhodothermales bacterium | reverse complement strand
GCGCATTGAAATATACAGCCCGTACCCTCGTCCTTTTCTTCGCATTCCTCTTCGTATCGAACAGCAGGGCGCAGATGCCCGAAGGGGTCGAGGAATCGCTCCTCGACGTGAATCAGGAGGTCGTGGCGTCCGGCTTCAAGATCCCGTGGGCCATCGCCGTGATCGATGACGAGGAGTACCTGATATCGGACCGGATGGGAACGCTCTATCACTATCGGGACGGCGAAGCCGTGGCGCTGGAGGGCATCCCTGTCTCGTTGCCGTTCGAGATCGGCGGGTTCGTCTACGGTGGTCTCATGGACGTGAGCCTGCATCCCCGGTTCGCCGAGAACCGGCTGGTGTACATCGCCCTGGTCAACCAGGTGGGGCGTATGGTCGTGTCTCGCTTCAGGTTCGCCGACCGCACTGTCCGGGACCTCAAGCTGATATTCGAGTCCAATGCGTTTTCCATCGGGTCGCGCATCGCGTGGAGCGATGACGATCACTTTTTCGTCTCGCTCGGCATGGGCGGGTATCCGCGTCCCGATCCGGGCGCGCAGGATCTGGCCATGGATGTCGGGAAGATCCACCGCCTGATGGCAGATGGGACCGTGCCGGCGGACAACCCGGTGTTCGACGGTGCGACCGCGCCGACGAGCATCTGGAGCTACGGGCACCGGGATCCGCAGGGGCTGTATTTCGACGCGGAGGCGGGTATCCTGTACGCCACGGAACACGGCCCGATGGGTGGCGATGAACTGAACATCGTCCAGGGCGGTAGCAATTACGGGTGGCCGCTTTTTTCGTACGGCGTGAACTACGACGGATCGCCGGTATCCGAACTGACGGCGGAGGAGGCCGGCAAGACCACCGTGCTTCCCGAAATGCACTGGGGGCCTGACTTCAACATGGCGCCATCGGGGCTCGAACGGCTCGATGGTGCGCTGTTTCCGGCGCTAACAGGCTACTTCGTGATCGGGTCGCTCGCGCAGCGCCGGCTCATCGCGTTCGACGTCGCATCGAAAAAAACCCGCATCCTCCTGAACAACATCGGGCGGGTCCGCGATATAGCGGAGCTGTCGGATGGCAGCCTGTTGATCCTGCTCGACGCCGGCAGTCCCGACCCCTCCGATACCGGCCGCGTCGTGAAGCTCACGCCGAGGTAGTCGTGCGACGAGCGCGTCCACCCTCGTGGCACCGGTTGTGTGAATAGCTTGATCGTACAGCATCCTGGTTGGCATCCAGATATGGAATTCGATCCAATGACGAGGCTTGTTCATGAACAACGCGAGCTTGCACGAGGCAATCATTTCATCGTTCTTGCAGAAGCAACGCGCGCCTGGTGTTGAGGAATTGGCAACGAAGTTTTCGTCGCGTGTCGATGATGTCCGCAAGGCGCTACGAGCCCTGGCGGACTACCACGGCGTAGTCCTTCATCCGAGGACGGACGAAGTCTGGATTGCACATCCCTTCTCCTCTGCCCCGACGACCTGTGTGGTGCATTCCGGTGACAAAAAGTGGTGGGGCAATTGTGCGTGGTGCTCGTTGGGCGTGGCTCGTCTGGCGGGGGGGCGATGTGGATATCGAGACCCGGATCGGTGGAATCGACGAGATGGTCCGCGTTCGGATTCGGGATGGCGCTGTGATGGACAAAGACTTTGTCGTGCACTTCCCGATTCCGATGCATAAGGCGTGGGACAATGTGGTCTATACCTGCTCCGTGATGCTTCTTTTTCAAAACACAGCACAGGTTGTGGAGTGGTGCGCGGAGCGAGGTGTTCCCGTCGGCGATGTCCGGCCCATCGAGCAGATATGGTCGTTTGCATCCGAGTGGTACTCGCGCCATGCGGATCCAAATTGGGTCAAGTGGACGGTCGCCGAGGCAGCTGAGATGTTCAACCGACATGGATTGACAGGGCCCATCTGGGCGCTGCCAGAGCAGACGGGCCGCTTCTAAACGGGCCGTCGTTTTTAGTAAACCACCGCCAGGCTACGCACTCAAGCATTGGGCAGGCAAGGATTATCTAATATCCCGCAGACTACAGTGCGAACTAGATCCATTATCATCACGAAAATCGGCGCGGTGAGCTCATGGCGGGCACCTGTCTGTCAGCACCGGAATGAATGACTGATCTTACGCAGCCGTGTGCCTGGTAATCTGATGCAGGATGCAGGATGCAGGATTTTGTACCGGGCAACAGGCTTTTTGGACGAAATCCTGCATCCTTCATCTTGCATCCACGATGGACACGATGCCTTGCGTAACACGAGTTAATGAGTGACGGCAAAATCAGGTTCAAAGAAGAATGGCAGTGGTTGTCCGGCGACAGGTCATCGGGCTACTCAGAAATCGTCGAGCAATACATGCGTAGCCGGGCGTTCAGTCGGACACATTCCCGCGGCTCGGTGATTACCACGCCGGCTGCGACGGGCTTCCCGTCATCGCCACTGGGGGTGCCGGCTCGCTTGATCCAGTGCGGGTAAATCCGTTATGTTGAAAGGGTAGTGATGAATTCGGAACCGAATGATTTTCGACGTGAAATGGGTACAGCAACCGAAGACGACTCCAACGGCTATGAGGCGGTCGCGGCCATCTACATTGCCGGACGAGGTATCCGTCCACGCGCTGGCGACTCTATCGGTGCCGCGGTCGTGAAGGCCTGGGCAGACGCATTTCCGCCTGGCGCGACGGTGCTCGACCTTGGCTCGGGCCCCGGTGAGCCGAGCACGCGGATCCTTCAGGAGGCCGGCCTCACGACGTACGCCGTCGACGCGTCACCAACCATGGTTGCCGCGTTCCGCGAGCGGTTTCCAGGTGTGCCGATCGAGCGAAGTACCGTCGAGGCCTCGGAGTTCTTCAACCGGACTTTTAGCGGCGTTCTTGCCTGGGGTCTGATGTTCTTACTTGAGCCGGCAGCGCAAGCGCTTGTCATCAAAAAGGTGGCGCGCGTGCTCGAGCCACAGGGGCGCTTTCTCTTCACCGCCCCCCGGCAGTCTGTGCATTGGTTGGATGCCATGACCGGGCTCCGGTCTCAATCCCTCGGCGAGCATACGTATGAGCGATTGCTGCGCGATGCGGGCCTGAAGTGGGTCGCCGACGCCCTGGACGAGGGCGAGAACCATTATTACTTTGTCGAGAAAGTGTAGGTCGGAATGCTGCTCGGACACGCAAAACAAGCCGGCACTTCGAGCGCCCGGTGGTCCGTGTCGTTGAGCTACCGTGCACGAAAAGGTGATGCGTCTCTGGAAACTCATTTTTCCTTGTCAGCGACAACCCGGTGTCGCTACTGGATGGGCTGGCTTCCGTCAACCTGACCTACGAGCCCAAGTGGATTGATCTTCCCAATCGTGCATCATAGCCTCTGAATCAGGGCATTCTCTTCCCCTGATCATCTATCTTATGCCTACGCCAAACCCAAGCGCCTGACCAGAGCCCCAAACCCGATGCCGGCGTTTGTCCGCAGCGCACTCGACGAACGAGGACTCACGGAGGCGCATAACGCGCGCCCGCCCTATCAACGGAATGACTACCTGGGCTGGATCATCGGGGCGAAGCAGGAGGCAACCCGGATGAAACGCCTTGACCAGATGCTCGAGGAGCTTGAAGGGGGGAGATTGTACATGAACATGGTCTGGAGGCCGCGATCGGAACGGGGCTGACTTCGCAGCATCGACCACAAAACAGAGTCACACCCATGAAAACGATGACTTGCAAAGACCTTGGAGGAGCCTGCGACCTTGCGTTTCACGCCGGCACCTTCGAGGAAATCGCCCGGATGAGCCAGAAACATGGCAAAGAAATGGCCCAACAGGGCGACAAGCCCCACCTGGATGCCATGAGCGCGATGCGAGACCTCATGCACTCCGAGGGTGGCATGGCCCGGTGGATGGACGAAAAGCGGATGCTGTTCGACGCCAGGGCTGAGGAGAAATGATGCCTTGCCGGCGCATCGAGGTCGCTTTGTTCACGGCAGCTTGATGCGGTCGAATCGCACCTCATCACGGGGAGCCGTTCTATATCCTCGTACAAGCGGCTTTTCATAGGAACGTCGTTGTGCCGGGGAGGCACATCCTGTTATCTTGGCCACGACGGAACGGAGTTCGTCAGGCCATAACCCCTGAAGAGGACACCAGCCGATGAACAAAGTGACCCCTTTCCTGATGTTTAACGACCAGCTTGAGGCGGCCAACGAAACGGAATCCCCATGAACCCCACCGCACATCACGACGAGCGTATCGCCAGGATGACCTTCGCATCGGTGTATCCACACTACGTTGTAAAGGTCGAGAAAAAGGGGCGGACCGTGGATGAACTTCACCAGGTCATCACATGGCTGACTGGATTCTCGGTGGATGACCTGCAGCGCCTGATTCAACATGGCGCGACCTTCGAGCAGTTCTTCGCTGAAGCCACGCTCAACCCGAATGCGAGCCTGATCACCGGGTCCATCTGTGGCTATCGCGTTGAAGAGATAACCACCCCGTTGACCCAACAGGTTAGATACCTCGACAAGCTGGTGGACGAACTGGCCAAAGGACGCAAAATGGAAAAGATTTTACGGTCGGCCTAGCGTTCGTTATCCATGTTTCTCGTTCGCGTTTCCATAGGTCCAAGTACCATCCACGGCTTCGGGGTCTTCGCCGCGGAGCCTATTGCCCGGGTACGGCCGTCTGGCGATTCACCCCGGGCTTCGACCTGGAGGTAGAACCGGAGGCCATCGACGCGCGCCTGAACAACTACGTCCTTTGCTGCGACGAGGCGAGGTTTCTCAATCACGCGTCGGAGCCGAATCTGGTGCAGGACCTCACGGAGGGTGGGCACGGCGTGGATCGCGCGGCGCGCGACATAGCCGTGGGAGAGGAATTGACGGTGGACGACGGGACGTTCGAAACCACGTGGAGCCGTAACCCGTGACGTTTGATCCCGTGCCTTCGCAGCGCGGACTAGCATCACGTGGAGGATATCGAAACGTCAAAATCAATGAGATGGCAATGACATCCGAGGCGTGTTGACGCAGGCGCCGAGGCGACATACATTGATTGGGCCATGCAAATTAGCCACAAACACGACATCCATGAAAAGGCTACAAGTGGCTCCGATCCTTTTAGCCGCGCTCCTCGTGGGGAGCTTCATGGTCCCGGCCATGGGGCAGGCCCCAACTTCCCTGAAAGAAGCCTACGCCGGCGCCTTCCGGATGGGCAGCTCGGTGAATGGCGCCATCGTCGCCGGCGCCGATAGCCTGGCGCGAGACATCGTGCTGCGGGAGTTTAATACGATCACCTCCGAAAATGTGCTGAAGGCCGGGCCGATCAACCCGCAACCGGGCGTGTACCGCTTCGAGCCGGCGGATGCGTTTGTGGCCTTCGGGGAAAAACATGGCTTGTTTATCGTCGGGCATACGCTGGTCTGGCATAATCAAACGCCGGACTGGTTCTTCCAGGATGAACGCGGCGAACCGAACACGCCCGAGGCGCAGATCGAACGCATGCGCCACCACATCGAAACCGTGGCCGGCCGATATGCCGGGCGTATCGACGCCTGGGACGTGGTCAATGAAGTCATCGATGACGACGGGTCCTACCGCCCCACGAGCTGGGTAAACGGCATCGGAAACGGCGACGATCTGGTGAAGCTGGCCTTCCGCTTCGCCAGCATCTACGCGCCGGAGACCGAGCTTTACTACAACGATTTTAACGCCTGGATACCCGCAAAAAGAGACGGCATCGTGCGACTGGTCCGTATGCTGCAGGCCGAGGGGATTCGGATCGACGGCGTGGGCATGCAGGGACACTGGGGACTCAATTATCCCGAAATCAACCTTGTTGAGGCCGCCATCGATTCCTTCGCGGCCTTGGGGGTGAAGGTGATGATCACGGAGTTGGACGTGGATGTGCTGCCGCTCACCCGGGAGGGCCAGATCATTGGCAATGCGATGAGTCACCCGCAGTTTCAGCGCGAGGAATTCGAGAAGTACCTCGATCCGTACCCCGATGGCCTCCCTGAAGCGGTGCAACAGACGCTGACGGCGCGGTACGCGGAGTTGTTCAGGCTTTTTTACCAGAAGCGCGACAAGATCGACCGGGTGACGTTCTGGGGCGTGCACGACGGCATGTCCTGGAAAAACGGCTACCCGATTCCGCGCCGCACCAATTACCCGCTGCTGTACGATCGAAACCGACAGGCCAAGCCGGCCCGAGACGCCGTGGCGCGTGTCCCGCTGGATGAGGCCCGGTAAACCGTGCCGTTTTTTCCCACAGGGACGTTCCTGGAGACCCACGTGAATAGCGGAGACGTGGGTCTGGGAATCCGACGAACGCGTTGTGGGCTTCATGCCCCCTCGGGCCCGTACCTGCCCTGATCCGGTTGCGGCGCAAGGCGTCCCGGCGCTACATTGGGGTGTTGTACAGGGCCCGTCGCAGGGAGCGACATCACACATCAGGATAAAAAAGATGGCACGAGTAACCGGAATCGGCGGCGTCTTTATCAAGAGCAACAACGACAGCGCGGCGCTCGCCGCGTGGTATCAGAAACACCTGGGCATGCCGGTCGAGAGCTGGGGCGGGGCGGTGCTCCGCTGGCCGGACGACACCGCCGAGGACAAGGGGCTCACGGTGTGGACCGTCGCTAAAAAAGAGAGCAAGTGGTTCAGCCCCAGCGAATCCGCATTCATGATCAACTATCGGGTGGACGATCTCGATGCGCTCATCGCGCAGCTCCGCGCCGACGGCGTCGATGTCGTAGGCGGCCCTGAATCCCACGAAAACGGGAAGTTCGCCTGGATCATGGACCCCGATGGCAACAAAGTGGAGCTGTGGGAGCCGATGCTCTGGGATGAAAAGAACAAGGACGCATGAAGCGATGCCCAGGCGCCGGCGTCGCCTCGCTTTTGTGCCGCTCAACCAGGCTTTAGGCGTCGGCCGGACTCACCTGTAGACATCCCCATGACCCGCCCTGCGCCTGTGAACGGCTACGACGTGTCGGACGACAAAACGCGTCTGGATCTGGACCTCATCCATGGATTCCTGAAGGACAGCTACTGGTCTCCCGGCATCCCCCGTGCGGTGGTCGAGCGCGCCATCCGGGAATCGCTGTGCTTCGGCGTCTACGCCGGCGCCGACCAGGTAGGCTTCGCCCGCGTGGTGACGGACAAGGCGACGTTCGCGTATCTCGCCGACGTCTTTATCCTCGAAGCGCACCGGGGGAAGGGGCTTTCCAAGACGCTCATGGCGTTCATCCTCTCGCACCCCGACCTTCAGGGCTTGCGTCGTTTTATGCTTGCCACGAAGGATGCGCACGGCGTGTACGCGCCGTTAGGTTTCACCGCGCTCGGCCATCCGCAGACCTACATGGAAATCCTGCGTCCGGATGTGTATAAACCGCGTTGACCTGTACGAAACCGTATCGCACGCCGGCATATGACGAACGAAGCACGGTGCATCTCGAACGCTACATACCGCCCACTGCGCATCCGCTCCATCCGTTTGTACAATCCTTGTTCTTCGCGCGCAGCGCCCACGCCAGGGAGCTCGTCCTGCCGAAATGCAACGTGGACCTCCTTTTTAATCTGGGCGATCCCGTGCGCGTCGAGGTCGTCGCCAGGCCGGCGGCCGTTCTGATGTGGACCAGGTCTCTCGTGGCGGGTTTGCAGACAGGCGCATTGTTATCGAAACCTCAGGGATCGATCGCCATCTTCGGCATCAGTCTGAAGGCCGCCACGTGCCGGGCCGTGCTGCCGTTGCCGCTCTGCGAGATCACCGACCGCGTGGTGGACGGCGCGCTCGTCTCCCCCGATCTGGACCGTGTTTGGGGGTGGCTCGGGGAGGACCTCCGCTTCAGCCGACAGTGCCGCCTCGTGCTCGACTGGCTCGCGTCGCGTCTGTCGCCACCCGCGCAGGCCGATCTCGTCCACGGGGCGTGCCGGCTGCTCGATGCGTTTCCGGACGGGCGATGCATCGATGCGGTGTTGCAGGCGTCCGCTGTGTCGCCCCGTCATCTTCGACGCCTGTTCCAGCACCATGTGGGGGTAGGGCCGGCCCAATACCTGCGGCTGAGCCGGTTCAACAAAGCGCTTCACCTCATGAACTCCCCGCTTTCACTGACGGAAATCGCGCTCGAGGCGCTTTATTTCGATCAGGCGCACTTCTGCCGGGACTTCAAGGAGACGACCGGGATGTCGCCGGGGCAATATCGACGTGAAGCCGGCCTCGCGCCGGGTCACGTTTTTTATCCGTGAAGACCCGGTAGCCTGGTCCGTTTCATACAATCGTCGGGTTTTCGAATCGCCGATCTTGCGGCTGGCAAACACAACACTCCATCCGAAGCAAGGTGATTCCATGAGACGTGACCCATCCCGCCTGTGGCGCGGGCTGTTCGTATCCGGAGGTCTGCTGTACTTCGCAGGCTCGTTCAGTCATCCCCGGGGCATGACGATGGCGGAGATGCTGGTCAATCCCGCCTGGATTCCCGCACATGCGGCGGTATTTGTCGGCTTCCTGATGCTGGTTGCGGGATTGGTGGCGTATCGCCGCGCCGTCTCCGTCCCGCCGGCGATGGACCGGTGGCTCCGTGCGACGCTCGTGCTGGCCGTGTTTCAGGTCATCGAGATGGGACTGCACACCATGGCGTACGTCGACGCCGACGCGGTGTCGGGCACAGCGTTTCACGGGGGCATGTCGACGCCGGTGCTGACCACCCACCTGTGGCTTTCCACCCTCGCCTTCACGCCCTTTGCGGCTGCCTTGATCGGCCTCATCGGCGTGGGGCAGCGCGAACGGTTGCTCGGGTCGCCGTGGATAGGGTGGCTGGGCATGATCGCCGCCGTCGCCTATGGCAGTGTCATGTGGCTGGTGTTTATCATCGAGGTCGACTGGGCCGGCGTTCTTTTTCCGATCGCTCACCTCGGCGTGTCGCTGTGGTTTGTGCTGGCCGGCGTCTGGCCGATCCGGCAGGACGCGGCCAGGGCCGAAGACGCGGCAGTCGCCGGCGTCGTGGGTGCGAGGTCCTGAAGGTCGTACCGCGTGAGGCCGTGTTGGACGGCTGGCTGTCGATTTGTGCCGCCACGTAGCGCGAACTATCTTGCCGGCGGCGCGCCTGAAAGGCGCCTCCCTCCACGGTTCGTATCTGCCTCGCGAAGCGCCGTTGGCGCCGGAAGTCACGGCTCCCCATTGTGTCTTGACCAGGCACGAGGTGCGGCGCGCTTGTCGAGATGCGTACGGCATAATGTGGTCAGGCATCCGCCGCTTGGTTATCGGGCGGCCTACAATGGGACATCGCTTCGTAAAGGAGGCACTATGAACGGTTCGCTGCTCGTCAACATCGTTTTGATGTATGCCATTTTAATAGGCATCAATATTCCGGCTTCGTTCTTCGGCATCGATTTCAACGAAGAAGAAGCGCGCCAGCGGTTGTGGTTCGAGCCGCCCGGATATGTCATCCCGCTGGCCTGGTTCGTACTCTTTACCCTGCTCGGCACGGCGCGTTATCTGCTGCTCAAAGCGCATCCCGGCACGGGAGCGGATTGGCTGATCTTGATCCTGGCCGTGGTCTGTGCGTCGTATGCGTACTACACCATCGGACTGGCCCGGCTGACGGGTGTCTCGGCGCTCTGGTTTGGATTGATCGGCAACCTCGTCGTGATCGGGCTGGCGCTCGTGGCGGCGTACGGCGTCGGGGCGCTCAACGCGCGCGCCGGCCTGCTCATCCTGCCCGTCGCACTCTGGACGACCTACGCCACCGCCATCGTACTCGGAGAAATGCGTGTTCAAGGGCTGGTGTGATCGCGCCACGACGATCTCGCGTGGCGCGACCTGCAGCATGTGCTGAGGGGGCGCCGCGCGTGGCACCGCTCCAATCGGTAACAACGGTATCACGCAGCTCTCATGGATCAAAACCGACCCCTTGACGCTTCCGGCTCGTCTTTTTTGCGGCCGTTTTACTTTGAAATACGCTGCGAAGAAGATGTGATGTGGTTCCAGGAAGTCTCCGGTATCGATGCCGGATCGGTGCCCCTCGACGAACCGTCGTCGGAACGTCCGAATTTCTCGTTACACAACCCGCCGCCGCTCTCCGCGCAGCCAAAACTGACCTTGAAACGAGGGATTCTCCGGCGTACGAAGTTCTGGGACTGGGTCGAGATGATGCATCAGGGGAATCTGTCAGGCGCCATCGAGACCAGGACGATGACCCTCAGTCTGCAGGATGAGGAGGGATTGCCGGCGGCGGTCTGGACGGTGCATCAGGCCTTTCCGGTTCGCTACACCGCGGCACCCCTGGCAAACGCGTCACGCGACGAATTTGCGGTCGAATCCATTGAATTTGTCTATCAGTCCATCGTGCTCCAAACACGGTAGATGCCTACAGGCACCGAGGCGTCCTACGACAACCCGAGCCCGGCCACGCACACCCCTGAGCCATGAAATCGTTCGTTCCCCTGGATCGCCCTGCTTTCGTCGTCGCCCTCGCCGGCTGCCGGCCTGACGCCCCGCCCCGCCCGCGCCCAACATCATCCTGCTCCTCAGGGATGACCACGGCTGGGAGGAGACCGGTTACAACGGGCACCCGGTCGTCCGGACCCCGGTGCTGGACGCCATGGCCGCGGAAGGGCTCCGGTTCGACCACTTCTACGCCGCCCACCCGACCTGCTCGCCCACGCGCGGCAGCATCCTCACGGGACGGCACCCGAACCGCTACGGCACCTTCACGCCCAACTACTCGATCCGCCCCGAGGAGATCACCCTCGCCGATCTGCTGGGCGAGGCCGGCTACCTGCGTGGGCATTTCGGGAAGTGGCACGTGGGCCCCGTCGATGCGGCGTCGCCCACCAACCCGGGCGCGATGGGCTTCGACGAATGGCTCTCGCACGACAACTTCTTCGAACTCGATCCGCCGCTGTCGGACAACGGCGGCCCGCCCCGCGTCTACCCGGGCGAAAGTTCGGCGGTGCTGATCGACCGGACCCTCCGATTCATCGACGAGGCCCGGGAGCAGGACCGCCCCTTCCTGGCGTTCGTCTGGTTCGCCTCGCCGCACGAGCCCTACAGCGGGCTGCCCGAAGACCTCGCGCTGTACGACGACCTGCCGGCCCGCTATGCCGGCCGCGACTCCATCACGCTGACCTCGAACGAGACCGGCCGCCCCGTGCGCCGCGCCCTCGGCGACGCCCTCCGCGAACGCTACGCCGAAATCACCGCCATGGACCGCGCCATCGGCCGGCTACGCGACTATCTGCGCGATCAGGATCTGCGCGACAACACGATCGTGTGGTACGTCGGCGACAACGGGACGCCGCCCGGCGAGAGCGTCGATACGCCGCTGCGGGGCGCCAAGGGCGATGTCTACGAGGGCGGGACGCGGGTGCCCGCCGTCGTCGAGTGGCCGGCGCGGATCGCGACGCCGTGTGCGACACGCGTGCCGGCCGTCACCAGCGACTTCCTCCCGACGCTCGCCGCGATCGCCGGCGTGTCCGTGCCCTCCGGCCGGCCCCTGGACGGGCGCGACCTCGGCCCGGTGCTCGACGGCACGCTCGACACGCGCCCCGAGCCCATCTTTTTCTGGCAGTACGACACGCGGCAGCTCGCCGGCCGGGACCTCCAGCCCTGGATCGACCCCGACCTGCAGCGCGGCACCACGCCGCTCGTCAAGCTGATGAACGGCATCGCCACGCGCAATTTCACGAACTACCGTTTCCCCGAAATCACCGCCGGCGACCGCCGTGGCCCCCGCGCGATGGTGGACAACCGGTACAAGCTGGTCGTCCGCGACGGCCCCGATAGCGCCCCGGTGCTCGAACTGTTCGACATCGAGGCCGACCCGGCTGAAACCGTCGACCTCGCCGGCCGCGAGCCCGCCGTAGCGGCGACGATGCAGGCCGCGCTCGAGGCCTGGCAGGCGTCCGTGCTGGAGAGCCTGTCGGGGGCGGATTATGGTATGGGGAATGCAGGTCGATGATGAAATACGGTCGTTGATGAAATACGCCGGCAAGTCAGCTCGCCAACCCGTCTCCTCCTGTGCCCGAACCCCTCAACAAAACCATTGAAACGCTGTACCGCGCGGAGTCGGGCCGGGTGCTGGCGACGCTGGTGCGCCTCCTCGGAGACCTGGATCTGGCGGAAGAGGCGATGCAAGAAGCCTTCGCGGCGGCGCTCGAGGCGTGGCCGCGGACGGGGGTGCCCGCCAACCCGCGGCCCTGGCTGATCTCGACGGCGCGCTTCAAGGCCATCGACGGCCTCCGCCGGCGCGCGCGGCGCGACCGGACACCGTTGGAGATGACTCCCGACACGGACGCGGCGTTCGAGGAGGCCGATCCGGATCTTGCTGCGAGCGATGACGCGATCGAAGACGATCGGCTCCGGCTCATCTTCACCTGCTGCCACCCCGTCCTGCCGCAGGAAGCCCAGGTGGCGCTCACCCTGCGCGAAGTCTGCGGCCTGACGACACCCGAGATCGCCCGGGCCTTTCTGGTCGCGCCGGCGACGCTGGCCCAGCGCATCGTGCGCGCCAAGGCGGTCATCCGGGAAAAACGGATCCCCTACCAGGTGCCGGCGCCGCAGGACGTGCCGGAGCGGCTGGCGTCCGTTCTGCAGGTCGTCTACCTGATCTTCAACGAAGGGTATTCCGCTGATGCTACGCGCGCCGAACTGAGCCGCGAAGCCATCCGCCTGGGCCGCCTCGTGATCGACCTGCTGCCGCTTCAGGCCATCGATGAACCCGAGGCGACCGGACTGCTCGGGCTGATGCTGCTGCAGGAATCCCGCCGCGCCGCCCGCGCCGCGCCCGACGGCAGCCTCATCCTGCTGGAGGCGCAGGACCGGTCGATGTGGGACCGCGCCCTCATCGCCGAAGGCATCGCGCTCACCCGGCAGGCGCTCGGATCGGGCCGGTTCGGCGCCTACACGTTGCAGGCGGCCATCGCGGCCGTGCATGCCGAAAGCGCCTCCACGGCGGAAACGGACTGGCGCGAGATCACGCGGCTGTACGACCGGCTGCTGGAGATGCACCCCTCGCCGGTAGTCGAACTGAACCGCGCGGTGGCCCTTGCGGAGTGCGAGGGACCCGAGGCCGGCCTGGCGGAGATCGATGCGCTGCTGGCGCGGGGCCTCCTGACGGCGTACCCGCTCGCCCACGCCGCCCGCGCCGACCTGCTGCGCCGGCTCGGTCTGAGCGCAGAGGCGAAAGCCTCCTACGAAAGCGCGCTGGCGCTGACCCAGCAGGAACCGGAGCGGCATTTCCTCGCCGAGCGAATCCGGCAGCTCGCGTGAATCCGGCGCGGGTCGTGCGTGTCGCGTGGGGACGGTCAAAATAAATTTCGGCGCCGCTGTCGATTTCGGATCGGCCGGACGACTATCTGGTGTAGCGCGATCACCGGTCACAACGTGCCCGGCACCCGATAGCGCCTGAACATCGAACCCTTAGCCAACGCATCACCATGCCTCAGTATCTGATTGCCAGTTATCTGCCCGACGATTTCGACCCGTCCACGCTCACAGAAGAGATGGTCGAAACGATCTACGCGGTGAACCGCGAACTCATCGCCGCCGGCGCCCGGAAGTTTGCCTGCGGCCTTACCCCGGCCAGCGAGACCAAGACCCTGCGGCCGCAGCCCGATGGCAAGATCACCGTCACCGACGGGCCGTACATCGAGACCAAAGAGCACATCGGCGGCCTGTTGATTCTCGAAGCCGCACATCTCGAAGAAGCGCTCGACTGGGCGCGCAAGGGGATGGTCTGGGGCGCGGTGGTCGAGGTCCGAGAGATCCAGTTCCACCCCGATCCAAACGCGGCCTCGGAGTAAGCCGGCTGCGGCGATTTCACCTCAAACCGCATCCCACCCACCTGGCGTTTGAAACCCGATTCGGCAGGCGTCGTAGATGGCTATATAAAAATCGTATATAGCATCTACGAACCCGGCCACCATGCTACCCAAACCGCTTGTCGCGGCCTCCGTGAGGCCCATTATCCTGACCCTCCTCGCCGACCAGGCGATGTACGGTTACGAAATCATCCAGCGCGTACGGACGATCTCCGACGGGCAAATCCAGTGGACGCCCGGCAAGCTCTATCCCCTCCTTCATGGCCTTGAGAATCAGGGCCTGATCGAGGCGTTCTGGCGGCCGTCCGAGGAAGGCCCGGACCGCAAATATTACCGTCTGACCGAACGCGGCGCGCTGGCGTTAGCGGGGGAGAAGCAGTCCTGGCTCGATCTGAACGCCATACTGGTGCGTCTGTGGGGCCCGGATGTTCACCTTCAGCCCGCACGGTGAGGTAGCGATGGAATCTCGATTCGATCTCAAGACGGCGCTGGCGACGTGGCGTCAGTTTCAGGTTCGCCGGCAGGGTTTTCTCACGGAAGACCTGGACGAACTGGAGGTGCATCTGCGTGCCCATATGGCGGAACTTAGGCACCAGGGGATGTCGGATGAGGCAGCGTTTCGGGAAGCCGTGCGCGCGCTCGGGGACCTGGCTGACGCCGAGCCGGCGTACCGCAGGGTGTACTGGGGCAAGCTTCGCCGGCGAAGCCAGGTGATGGATGAGCTGCGATCGAGGGCCACGATGCTCGGGAATTATCTGAAGATCGCGCTGCGCACCCTGCGCCGGCAGAAAGGCTACAGTTTCATCAACATCGCCGGCCTGACGCTGGGGATGGCCTGTTGCCTGCTGCTTTTCCAGTACGTGGCGTTCGAGACGAATTTCGACGCGTTCAACACGAAGAAGGACCGGCTGTACAGGGCCACGTTTGGTTATACGCGCGGAGACGGACAGGAGGGAGTCAGCGCCACGAGCGTGCTCGCCTTCGGCCCGACCATGGCGGAGCACGTGCCGGGCATTCTGCGCTATGCGCGCATCCTGCCGACCTACGGGGGAGTGGTGCTCTCCGATCCGGGCGCAAGCGACAGCCGCTCGCTCACCGAGGAGCGCGCACTCTTCGTGGAT
>JAWKNW010000051.1 GCA_041391505.1 Rhodothermales bacterium | reverse complement strand
GCCGGGTTGGGATGCGCCAGGCGGGTAGTGACGAAAGCTCGTGCTGGTGCCTGCGCTTAGCGATCCAACGACGCGTACACGGCCCGCGTCTGTTCGCCGATGTCCTTCCAGGCATACCGCGTGGCGCTGATGTGTCGCGCCCGGGCGCCCATCATGTGCAGGTGATCCGGGTCGGCGATCGCATCGAGGATGCCGGACGCCAGCGCGGCCGGCGAGCCGCCCTCCACCAGCAACCCCGTCTCCCCGTCGTCGATCGTCTCGGGGAAGTCGCCAACCCGCGTTGCAATAACAGCCTTCCCAAAGGAGAAGGCCAGATGCACCAGACCGCTGTGGTAAATGTGGCGGTACGGCAGGGCCACCAGGTCGGCGGCCGTGAAATAGGCGGCAACCTCGCTGTTTTCGATAAAACGGCCGTGGAAAATGATGCGCGAGGCCGCCGGATGCCGCTCGATACGGTCCCGGTACTCCGCCGCCTCGGCGGCCGTGTGCGGCTGGCCGGCGATCACCAGCCGGGCGCCCGGCTGCGCGGCCGCCACCTGCTCGAAGGCGTCGAGCAGCAGATCGAGCCCCTTGTATTTGCGGATGTAGCCGAAGAACAGGAGCACGGTATCCCCCGGCTCGAGGCCCAGCGACGCGCGCGCGGCCTGGCGATCCGGCAGCACCTCGGGGAGGTAGTGATCGAAGTTGCCGTGCGGGACGACATGCACCTTGTCCGCCGGCACGTCGAACGCCTCCAGCAACGCCCGCTTGATATACGCCGAGTGCACGACGATCCCGTCGACGCTGCGATAGACGAGGCGCTTGAGCCGGCGGTCGATCGGCGAATGCTCATGCGGCACGATGTTGTGCGCCGTATGCACCAGGCGGACCCCCATCCAGTGCAGCAGCACGACAAACAGGCTGTCGATCCGCTCGCGGCGAAAAAACTGAAAATGCAGCACGCCGCCCTGCCGGCGAATCGATCGCCCCAGCGCCAGCACGCGCCGCCAGTAGCGCAGATAGTGCACGAACTTGGCCACGGCCCCGCGTGGGCCGGCCTTCGGCGGCGCCCACCCCAGCATCGGAAACGCGACCGGCAGCGCGACACGCCGGCCCTCCACGGTCACCAGGCGAATGTCCGCGCCGGCTTCGACGAGTCCGTTGCAGAGACACAGGCTGTAGTCGTTGTCGACCAGCGCATCCAACATCACGATCGGCCGGGCCTGCGTCATACCGTCCCCGCTCCCCGGATCGACCGGCTCAGCTTTCCCCGCGCCGTCATCGCGTGACCGCCCACGAACCGCCCCGCGCTACGGACCTCCGGCATCAGTGCCCAGCACAGAACCGGGAACGCGAGGATCATCGCCACCCGGAGCCACATGCTGGTGCCGCCCAGCAGCTCATACACCCCGATAAGCACGGCCAGGATGACGATGGGCCGCACATAGGAGAAGAACGTCGCGTGGATGCCGGCTTTGGTCAGATACCGGTGATTCAGGAATTGCGACGCCACGCTCATCGCGAACAGCGAGTAGACGGCGCCCAGTTCGCCAAACCGGGGCAGAAAGAACAGACAACCCACCACGTTCAGAATGCTCGATACGAGGTTCACCCGCACCGGCACCGACGAATAGCCGGCCGCGACGATCGTATAGCCCATCAGCCGCGAAACCGTATTCAGGCTGAAATTGATCATCAGCAGCGCAAAGACGAGCGCCGCCGAGCGGTACTGCTCGGAAAACAGCAGGGTGATCATCTCCTCCCGAAAGAAATACGTCACCGACGACGCCATGATCAGCGCGGCGGAGACGATGGCCAGCGACCGGTTCATGAACTGCTCGGCCATCTCGGTCTTGCCGTCCCGAAGCAGTTCGGACATGCTCGGGAAATACACGACGATCAGCGAATTGAAGAGCCGGCCAAACCCCTCGGGCACCTTGGAGGCCACTTCGTACATCGCGACGCTGATCGGAGTGAGCAGGCCGCCGATCAGGAGGACGCTCGTCCGGTTGTAGATGTACGTCAGGATGTCGTTGAAATACAGCGGCGAGCCGAAGCCGAGGATGGACCGGAAGATCGCCCGATCGCGGGGCACCGTCAGCAAGTCCCGAAGCGGCACCCAGATCATCAGATGCACCAGCGAGAGACCGTAGGTGATGATTTCGATCCACAACAGGTAATCGATCACCAGCCAGTCCATGAACAGAAAGACGCCGATGCTCACGAGACGGATGAGGGCCGAGACGACCTGCACCACCGCATACGGACCGAATTTCCGCTCGCCCTGCATGTAGTGGAACAGCAGCTCGCGCAAGCTCGCCAGCACGAAAATGCCCGGCACAAAAGCGAGGTGCGGTCCGATGTCCGCCTCGAAAAGGACCGGGAGGAAGCGATCGCCCAGCGCGAGGACGAACAGGGTGACGACGGCGAGCTGCACCGAACGAAGCAGCAGGATGCTGCTGAAGATCTGCTTCTTTTCGGCCTTGATCTCCCCCGACAGAAACTTGACCATCGTCAGGTTCAGCCCCAGACCGCTCAGGATCTGCAGGCCGTGGCCGATCACGATGATGAGCGAGTACGTGCCGAAGTCTTCCTTCGACATGTAGCGCGCCAGCACCATCATGCTGACGAAGTGAAAGAGAATGGTGACCAGCGTTCCGGAGGAGGTGGACGCAGACCCTTTCAGGAAACGCGATAGAAATTGTTTATCCATGATGCAGAAGCCCCCCACGCGCATCGGTGTCTGGAGGCCACGTTACACACATCCTCGGAGCGAAGAAGGATGGAAGATGCAGGATTTCTCCCGGAATAGGTGTCATTGTTTGGTGATCCTGCCCTTCCTGAATCAAGGAGGGCCGGAGCGCGAGGGTCCGTAAGGTCGATCAGGAGGACACCGAAGCCTCCTGCTCCGTTGAAGCAGGATCCTTGCGCAAGGTCAATACATGACGCAGCCGCGCGCGTTGCTCGGCGCGAAGATAGTCGACAAAGCCGGCGTCGAGGGCGCGCTCGTAGCCGCCGAAGGCCGCGCGGACATAGCCGGCGCCCTGCCAGAGGCCGAGGCCCACGCCGCGCAGGCTCCGCGCCTGGCTGACGCATCGAAAGAGTTCGAAGAGTGGGTCGTAGCCAAGCACATACTCTTTCATGCCGGCGCGATGGGCGGCCTGAAATACATTGCCCTTCGCGGTGCCCGTGCAGCGAAAATGCCGGGCGCGGATTTCGGGAAACGAGCGCACGATCCATCCATGCTGCCTCGCCCGGATCTCCGCCACCGCGTCGATCCCGCCCATGGGCAGCGGCGTGTAGCCGCCGATCGCCTCGTAGCAGGCCCGACGGAAAAACTGATACGGCCCGCCCACGCTGTTGCGCGCGCAATCCACGAGCACAAAATCCCCTTCGCAGAAGTCGAACCGGATGCCGCCCGCCAGCCCGAGCCGGGGCTGGTGCGCGAAGCGCAGCATGATCTGCTCGTAATAATCGTCGGGCAGCTCGATGTCGGCGTCGAGGTTGCCGACGAAGTCGTGCGGAACGGCGCGGGCGCGCTCGTAGCCGGCACGGAATGCAAGCACCTTCGAGCCGAAGTTGCGCTCCCGGTCCGCCTCCCGGCGCAACAGTTCGATAAACGGATAGCGCCCGGCGTAGGACGCCACGATCGCATCCGTGTCGTCGGTGGATCCGTCGCTGACGATGACCCATTTCGCCGGCAGTATACTCTGCCGGGTCACCGAAGCCAGCGTTTTTTCGATGTAGGCGGCTTCGTTCCGGGCCGGTGTAATCAATACGTAGGACATGGATTTACCAGGGCTGAGGAGATCGCGGGGATGGCTCCTGTTGCACGACCCCCCGTTCGCGCAACCGATCCGTGTGGAGAGCCAGGTAAGAAAAAACGAACATAAAATGGCCGATGTGGCGGGGCCTGAAAAAGAGGGATTCCTGCAGGTTGAAGACGAGGATGGCCAGCACGACCCAGAACCACAACTGCCGCGTCCGCACGTGTGCGACGCCGTAGAGGTAGCTGGCGACGATGCCGGCGAGCAGCACGAGCCCCACGATGCCGGTCTGGTTGTAGATGTCGATATATCCCTCGTGGGCCTGGTTCGGAATCCAGATAAATTGCTGGAAAAGCCGGACCAGGTGGGAGCCGTCCATCACCCAGAAGGCACCGAACCCCCAGCCGAGCAGCATTTTGGGGTGCGTCATCGCCAGCACGGTTTGCCAGAGGTCGACGCGTCCGGTAAACGTCAGGTCCTTCCCGAAAACGCCAAACAGCGCCGCCAGATAGTCGGGCGTAAACACAAACAGCGTCAGCGCCAGCGCGACCGTAGACAGCGTGACGACGGCCGCGTAGACCCGCGCGACGCCGGGCCGGCTGATCAGCGTACCGATCCGCATCAGCAAAAATACGGTCAGCAGGAAGGCGCCGACGAGGAACGAGGTCGTGCTTCGCGCGCCGAGGTAGGTCACGAACGTGAGCCCGAGGAGGGCATAATGCAGGGCGTTATTCAGCCGGCCGCGGTTGTACGACACCACGCCGAGCCAGATGATCATGCTGAAGAGCGAAATCTGCCCAAGGTTGTTTTTGGTGGGCGCCAGACCGCGCCAGGCCGGAAACTCCCACTGGATGGCTCCCCTCGGGTACAGGATGACGGACGCGACCGTGAGCACCACGTAGATGCCGGCGATGATCCGGAAATACCGCAGCGCGTCGGTCGACCAGCGCGCGCGCATCAAAAACGCGAGGCAGATGATGCTTTCCCCCAGCACGGCGATGGACCGCTTGAGGGTGACCATCGGATAGTCCGACCAGAACACGCTCAACACCACCCACCCGAGAAAAAGCGTCAGAAACTTCTCCTGCCGGATCACCTCCACAACCTGCCGCAGGAGGCCCCAGAGCGACAGGATGGAGACCACGAAGAGCAGCGAGAGCGACTGATTGAGCGTATTCGATGTGGGAACGACCTGCTCTTGCAGCGAGACGTCGAACGGCTTCTCCGTACCAAAAAAAATAAAAATGAGATAGACAAAAAAAGCCGTCCTGGCCATCAGCGCCAGAACCTGCTCTCTTCGCACAGACGATCCGGCCTGGGCTACCGTTATTTCCTGATACAATCGCAATGCTCTGGATAGCGTCAATACCCGAATGTCCCGGCGATCTTCCTCGCGCGCTTGTCTGACCGGTAGTACGCGAGACGTCGATGCGTCGAGGCGTCACGGCATGCAGTCGACAGGCCGGCTTCCGAAAACACCCGGATGATGCGGCGCGTTCGGGGATCCCCTGTATGCTGCAACCAACGGCTGGAGCGCCACGGTGCGTACGGTCAGTGTAATAGATGGGTCGAAATCAGGAAGCGCCAGGCGCATCGATTCATGCCTGGAGTATACACCGGCGCCGGCGTGGTTTGATCAACCAATGGGTTCGCCGCGCATGGGTTTTTGGCGTATGCCTCTCTCTCGTCACGGCGGCTCGTCGCCACGGCCTCCACCCCGGTTTTCGATCGTCCGAGGGCTTTCGCATCCCCTCCGGGCCATGTATTTGAGTCATTCCTTGTAAATTCATATTCACATCAAATGGAACCCTATTCCCGAACATCCCGTTTGACCACGCTTTATTTTTCGATGCGCATATGCGCAGCGTATCATCGGATTATTTCATCCAGGATCGCACATCCAATGGCATAACTTCACGCCGTTTAAAAGTGCCTTTTCATGCAGATCGTGACGTTTCGAAGCCTGTTCATGTCTATTGTATTCACCACATCGCGTCAAGTAGAACTCTGAACGGACGGTCATTTTAAACCGACTTAACAGGACAATTCAGCACGAATAATTGCTATAATTCCGGCGCACGAGGTGTCATCGTGATACGCCATAATTCATGAAAATACACGACCAAAATCTTCTCATGATTACTCAGGATCAGGTCGAGTCTTTCATGTAAAAAAACCCGTATGTATTTTCACCTCCGGTCACAACGAACCAACTAACATGTTATCCATGGCAAAAACCAAAGTAAAGATCAGCTACGTCACCCTGGAGGCGATGGAGCGGGATCTGAAAGGGACGACCGGCAAGAAACCCGGCCGCAAGAATCCACTGTATGACGAGATCATCGAGAAAGCCTCCAAACTGGGCGACAAACCGATGGTCGTTGAATTGACCACGTCGCAGCGTACGGGCCTGCTCGGCAAGATGAAAAAAATGGACTTGCTGGTGAGCCGTAAAGAGCCGAATCGTCCGCTCCAGGCGAAGTTCAAAATCGTCGACCGCGACGCCGCCGGCAAGCCTAAAACGGTTCGCGTCTACCTCTTCAAGAACGAATCGTACAAAGGCTGAACGACCTCGTTTGATTCAAGCTTGAATACCCCTGAAGGGCGCTGCGTGATGCTTCATGCAGCGCCTTTTCTTTTGCCTGTAGCCGGTTCCGCCCCTTTTACCCCTCCTGCGCCACCCGCGCGGCGATGGCGAGCGCGCCCACGATCGGCGCATTGCCCTCGAACGAGGCATCCACGACGCGCGGCGCAAAGGGAAAGGCGCGGGCAACCTGGGACGCAATGCGCGCCTTGACGATGGGTTCGTGGAGCGCGATGCTCCCCCCGAGCACGAGCACCTCGGGGTTGATGACGGCGGCGATGGCGATCGCGGTCTGCGCCAGATAGTCGGCGGCGCGCTGGACGAGCCAGCGGGCGTGCTCGTGGCCGTCGCGCGCGGCGGCGAACACGTCGATCGCCGTCACCTGTTCGTTGCCGGTGTGCATCGCCCAGTACCGCGCCAGCCCCACGCCGGCGGCCGTGAGCTCCAGGCACCCGTTGGGCCGCCAGTCGCCGTCCAGATGCGCCGAGTCGGGCACCAGAAAACCGAGCTCGCCGGCCGCATGCCGGTAGCCGCGCAGCAACTGCCCCTCGATCACAAAGCCCGCCGCGACGCCCGTGCTCACGGTAAGGTAGGCCAGCGAATGCGCCCCCGCTCCCGCGCCGTGAAAGTACTCGGCGATCGCCGCGGCATTGACGTCGTTTTCGATGCGGGCCTCCATGCGCAACCCGGCGGAGAGGCGTTCGGCGAGCGGATAGCCGTCCCAACCGGGAAGATTGGTCACGATGAGGGTGGTCCCCTGCGCCGCATCGGTGATGCCTGGCACGGTGGATACCGCCGCCGCGATGCGCTCGCGGTCGAGGCCGGCCTCGGCACAGCACGCATTCAGATAGGCGTCGATCACCTCGATGCAGGCCTCCGGGGTGGCGTGCGTGGGCATCGGCCCGGCGCGATGCGCAAGGAGCCGTACCGGCTCCCGAACGTCCGCCACGGCCACGCGCAGGTTGGTGCCGCCGACATCGATGCCGGCGACCAGATCGGGTCGTGCCATACCGCTCATTCCGCTTTGGGCTCTGAGATGCCGTGATGGTGCTTGTACCGCAGCTTCGACGCCGCCTTCTCGTCGATGATCACATCGGCCTGGCGATGCATCTGGACGATCGTGGACGGCACCATCGCGGTGACGGGGCCTTCGAGCGTGGCCTGGATGGCCGCGGCCTTGCCTTCGCCGCTGGCGAGCAGCAACAGCCGGCGCGACTCCATGATGGTCCCAATGCCCATCGTAATCGCGAAACGCGGGACTTCGTTGAGGTTCTGAAAAAACCGCGCATTCACCCGCACGGTATCCGCCGTCAGCGTTTTGATGCGCGTCCGCGACCCCAGCGAGGAGCCGGGTTCGTTAAACGCGAGATGCCCGTTGGCGCCGATCCCCAGGATCTGCAGGTCGATCCCGCCGGCCCGTTCGATCTGCTCTTCGTACCACTCGCAAAATTTCGGGACATCGTCGGCCATGCCGTTCGGGATGAAGACCCGTTCCGGACTCACATTGATATGGCTGAACAGATGCTCCCACATAAACCGGTTGTAGCTCTGGTCGTGACGCGGTAGCAGGCCGATGTATTCGTCGAGGTTGAACGTGGTGACTTTCGAGAAATCGAGGCCGGCATCGCGATGCATCGACACCAGTCGCTGGTACAGGCCGAGCGGCGTGCTCCCGGTGGCGAAGCCGATCACGCTATCGGGTTTTTTGCGAATCTGTTCCGCCACAATCTCCGCCGCGCGATCGCTTCACGGCGTCGTAATCAAGCATCACTTCGACAAGCATGACCTTTCTGGTTGTTCTCGGGTGGTTTTGGGCGTCCGTATGCGTCCAGCCGAGATTCCCGGGAGCGAATACGGAGGAGTGCTGCGCACCCGGCACCTGCCGGCGGCACGGGCCGAAGGTACGTTTCCCCCCACACGGGATCAAGAGAAACCCTTCCGGCAGACGACAAATGCATCAGCGGGAAATAGTGACCGCGACAGGTACAAAAATGCCATCAGCGGGGCCTTCATAGAAAGCTCCGCTGATGGCAGGAATGATCAATCCAATCTATTTAAAAGCCGCGCGAGCCGTTCAGGGTGCCCGGTCGCACGTGCGGTATTTTCGAAAACTATGAAATAACAAATCGTGTGCCAGTATCACGATTGCGTAACGAGGAGCCGCTCGATCACCTCCAGAATCTGGTTTTTGGTGAACGGCTTGCTAATGTAGTCGGTGAACCGCTCGTCCAGGAACCGCTGCCGATCCTGCGGGAGCGCGTAGGCGGTCATCGCGATGATGGGGGTATGCACGTAGCCCGGCAATTCGCGAAGCGACCGCATGACGTCCACCCCCGTGCGTTTTTTGCCCAGATTGATATCCAGAAACACGAGATCGTATTGCCGGCGCCGGGCCAGCGTGAGCGCCATCTCCTCGTCGGGCGCCACTTCCAGATCGAGCTGTTTCTGCAGCAAAAGCTTGAGGAAACGCTGCGCGTTCGGATCGTCCTCGACAAAAAGAACCTTCGACCCCATCACGGCCTGCGCTAGCGCGTGTTTTTCTACCGGAGCGGCGAGGCGCCGCGCGGGCCGGGTATCCTGAATGACCGGGAAATACAGGCGAAACGTCGTGCCGCGGCCCTTTTCACTATCCACCTCGACGCGCCCGTCCATCATATCCACCAGCCGTTTCGTGATGGCAAGCCCGATGCCGCTGCCCTCGTAGAGCCGCGCAAGCCCCGAGCTTTCCTGTTTGAACTCCTCGAACAGGTACGGTTTGAAGTTCGGGCTGATACCGATGCCGGTGTCGCGTATGCGCAGCTCCACCTCGTCGCCGGCCGGGTGCACTTCCACCTGGACGGTCCCTTCGTGGGTGAACTTCAGGGCATTGCCGATCAGATTGTTCAGGATGCGATCCAGGCAGCTCCGGTCGAGCCGGCTCTTGCAGGTCCCGTTCGGCGCGGCGAAGGTGAGGGTCAGCCCTTTTTCCATCGCGATGGGCTGGAGCAATTTGACCTTCTCGCGCACTTCGGCGCAGAGTTCGACCTCGTTGAACGCGAGTTCGAACTTGCCGGCCTCGAGCAGCGACAGATCGAGCACCGAGTTGAGCGTGTCGAGCAGTCGTTTTCCACTCGATCGGATCAGCTGCGCGAGTTCGCGCTGCTCCTCGTCCACTTCCTCGGCGATCAGGGAAGCGAAGCCGAGGATGCTGGTCAGCGGCGTGCGGATTTCATGACTCATGCTCGTCAGGAAAGCCGACGTCAGCCGGTTCATTTCTTCCGCCTTTTCCTTCGCGCTGATGAGTTCGATCTCGGCCTGTTTCTTGACGCTGACGTTCCGGCTGACCCAGAGGGTGCAGTCCTCCCGCCCGACGCGCATCCGCACGACGCGCGCCGAATACCACTGGGCCACCCCGTTCACGCTGGTCTCGTAGTCGATGGTCTGCGGCGTTCCGCTCGCGATGGCGTCGCCCATCACCTTGCTCCAGCGCAACCAGTCCTCCTCGCTCAGCCCGTCGGTGACATGCAGACCGGCCTGCGGGAATGCCGGCCAGAGTTCGCTCGTATTTTCCGGGACGAAGGCCTCCAGACACCGCCCGTTCATGTCGAGGATGAACAGCAGATCGGGCACGGCGTCGAGCACCGAGCGGAAGCGTTCCTGGCTCGCCTCGAGCGCGTCGCCCATCCATTCCTTGATGCCCCGGTGGATGTGCCCGATGAGCACCCGGGGATCGCCGAGTTTCTCGACGTAGGCGAAGGCGCCGTAGTTGACCGCGTCGCGCGCGGATTCGAACGTTCCAAAACCGGTGTGGACGATGATCCGGATCTTGTCGTCGATCTGATGCAGCTGGCGTACGACCTCGATGCCGTCCATGTCCGGCAGGCGGATATCGACCACCGCCACCGCGTAGGTATCCGGCCGGACCGCCTCGAGCGCCAGGCCGGCAAGCTCGTACGACACGGCGTCAAACCCTTCCTCGGTGATGATATCGCGCAGAAGACGGCGCTGGGCCTCATTGTCCTCTACGATCAGGATCCGGGGGCTGTGTGCCACGCTCGCGGTTGACTTCTCAGGCATGACTGCTCTCGAACTCGGTGAAGGAATGGGATGGCTGTATAGCCAGACAGGGGAGGCAGACGATGAAGCGGCTCCCGCAGCGGCCATCGGTGTCCACGATGATCTGTCCGCCGTGCTGCTCGATGATTTGCTTGCAGATCGACAGACCGAGCCCGGTGCCGGACGCTTTCGTGGTGAAGAGGGGCTCAAAAATCAGGGACTTCATTTCGTCGGAGATGCCCGGCCCTTCGTCGCAGATGACGATCCGATCCATGCCGTCGGCCTGCTCCGCGCTGATCACGATGGTCCCTTCGCCGTCCATGGCCTCGACGGCGTTGGTGAAGAGGTTCTGGAGCACCTGCTGGAGCTGCCCCGGGTCGGCCAAAAGGGGGTACGGCTGCCGGCCGATGGCGTCCACGAACCGGATGCGCGGATACTCGGCGAAGCGGTCGCGGGCGGTCTGTACCTCGTGGCACAGGTCGAGGTGTTTTTTCGACGGCGGCTTGTTGCGCGTCATGTTGAGCAGATCGCTGATGATCTGACCCCCGATCGACGACGCGCGCTGGATGATCTCGAGGTACTCGACGAGCCGCCGGTCGAGCGTGTTCGAACGGCGCTCCATCATGAACGCGGCATTCCGGATGGCGCCGAGCGGGTTGCGCAGCTCGTGCGCGATGCTGGCCGCCACCTGGCCGACGGCGGCGAGGCGCGTCTTGCGGACGAGTTCGTCCTTCACCTTCTCCAGTTCCTCCTCGGCCAGCGCCCGCGCGTGCTCCTGCTGGTAGAGCAGCTTCTCCTTGATGTTGAGCGTCGTCTTTTCGGCCTCGACGCGTTCGGTGATATCGAGCAGGGTGCCCACGAGACGCCGCGTGCCCCGGAGGGTATCGGTAATCACCGTTCCCCGGCTCTGGACGTGCCGGATCGACCCATCCAGCCGCACGATGCGGTATTCCAGCTGGAAATAGGAGCCGGTCGCCACCGCCTGACGTATCGCGCGCGAGACCAGATGCCGGTCCGGCCGGTACACGAGCTGTTTCAGGAAGCGGTCGGTCGTCAACTCCTCTTGCTCCGGATCCACCCCCACGATGCGGTAGATTTCCTCGGACATGTAGTTGGAGGACGGATCGGCGAGATCGACATCGTAGCTGCCGAGCTGCGCGAGTTCCTGCGCCAGCTTCAGGTTGGCCTCGCTCTGCTTCAGCTGCTCGCTTGCCCGCCGCTCTTCGGTGACATCGCGCATGATGCCGATGATCGTGCGGACGCGCCCCTGCAGCTTCTTCTCGGGCACGATGAGCGTCCGGAAGAAGCGGTGCCCTTTCGGGGTGGCGTAATCGAACTCGAATTCGAGGGCTTCCCCGCCGTTAAAAACCAGCTCCATCTGCTGCTTCCAGCGCTCGGCGATGGCCGGCGGGAATCCGCGCTCATCCACCGTCTTGCCGATAAACAACTCCGGGGTCGCCGACGACGCCTCGAGCAGGGCGCGGTTGACGAAGAGGTACCGGTATTGCCGATCCATCCGAAAGATCTGCACGGGGATGTAATCGGTCAGGGTCTCGAACTCGAGCGTGCGGGCCATCAGGGCCTGCTCCGCGCGCTTCTGCTCGGTGATGTCCTGCAACACGAATACGATGCGGTCGTCGCGGTCGGGGGGCTGGCTCTCGCGCGTGGCGCACAGCACCACATCGATCACCTCACCCGTCTTCTTCACGAACTGGGTCTCGACATTTTTCCAGAGCGCCTCTTCCTTGAGCCGGCTCTTCAGCGCCTCGGCGAGATAGAGGCGCGAAGCCCGCGTGAGGTAGTTGGACGCGAGCTGTCCGATCACTTCCTCGCGCTTGCAGCCCAGCTTCTCGAGCCAGGCGTCGCTCGCGCTGACGACCCGCGCGTCGGCGTCCACCGCGAACATCAGGACGGGCGAACGGTCGTTCAGGAACGGGAGCGCCGGCTGCTGCGCCGGCTGGCTCGCGCCGGCCGACTCCTCCTCGGTGAGATCGCGCACGGTGATGAGAAACCCGAGCAGGGCCTGTTCGGGGTCGTACAGCGGCGTACATTGCACGGCGCCCAGAAACAGCGTATCGTCCTTGCGCCGCAGCGACCACACCGTGTGCCGGGTGCCGCGCCCCACCGCCTCCGCCTCGTTGAAGAGTTCGCCGTCGTTCATGAACTTGGAGAACACGGCGCCGCGGACGGCCGCCTCGTCGGGGCCGAAGAGCGCGGAAAAACCGGGATTGCAGAGGATGATGCGGAAGTGCGCGTCCGTGATCGCAAGCGCCGTGGGCACCGAGTCCACGATAGCCCGCCAGAGGCCGCCGCGCATGTTCAGCTTGCGGTCGACCATCTGCTCGAGAAAGTCGCACCGCTCCGCCAGCGCGTCGCGTTCCGCCTTGATCACAGCCAGCTGAATGCGCAGCGTCGACGTCTTCGCGTCGTCGAGCGGCGGCACCAGGGCCGTGTCGAGTGCATCGATATACTCCATGCGCTATCGCCTGAGGGTAGCGGAAGGGCCAGAACTACCCGATAGAGAAAACAAAAAAAGATCAGCCTGAAGAAAACACTGGACGGATAGGCGCGGCGATGATCACCGATCGGTAGAGATGTGACCGCCGGCGGACCGTATCGCGACGCATCCGCACGATGCCTTCAATAGAATTTCCATCCAGGGGACATTGGACTGGTGCGCGTCAGGAATTGCTGCTGTGCGCGGATCCAAAATAGGATGGCCGAAGAGAATTGAAAGTTACGAATGTGTTTTCTTACCGTCCTACTTTTTCCATGTTTCCGTCACATATTGACACCATTTCGACATGAATCCCGTTATCCAGATTTCGCTCGACCTCACGACCATCCCGGAAGCGCTCGAAACCGCCGACCTGGCCCTGCGCGCCGGCGTGGACTGGCTGGAGGTGGGAACGCCCCTCATCATCGCGGAGGGCATGAACGGCGTGCGCGCGCTGCGTGAGCGGTATCCGGATGTACCCATCGTCGCCGACCTCAAGACAATGGACGGGGGATGGCTCGAAGCCGAGCTCATGGCGAAGGCCGGCGCCACGCACGTCGTCGTCATGGGCGTCGCGCACGCCGAAACCATTGAGCTGGTTGTTAAGGCCGGGCGCGACCTCGGCATCGAGGTCATGGGCGACAACATGTGCATGCCCGACCCGGTCGAGGGCGCGCGCATCCTGGAAGACCTCGGCTGCGACTATGTGATACATCACATCGGGTTCGACTACCGCACCCTCCGACGCGAGCGCGGGCTCCATGCCCCTTCGCCGCTGGACGACCTCCGCGCCATCGTGGATGCCGTGTCGGTGCCGGTTCAGGCCGTCGGCGGCCTCACCATCGAGCAGGCCATCCGCACCCCCGAATACGGCGCCCCGCTGGTCGTGATCGGCGCCCCGCTCGCCATCGACGCGCATGCCTTCAAAACCGCCGACGGCGACCTCGAAGGCGTGCTCCGCGAAATCTGTGATCGCGTGCATGCCTACGGCGATGTCGCCGTGAAACGTAAAGGATAGTCCGGGAGGATCGGATGCCGGGCGATGGATCCGGGATACGATGCGGGATCAGGGCCATCGCATTCTCGCCGTGGCCGTGAGAAGCGTATGGGAGATGCTCACGTTTGAAGAGCATGCGATGGCCCTGGATGCGGGATTCCGGGTGATGGATTTTCGTGGAGAACGTCCTATTATCGTGCTGATCGCACGCACGTGCCGTTGCGCCGCCGGACATCCGCATCGACGGACACCAGGCGCTTTCTGAAAAATCGGGCATCCCGCGCCCGTTCAGCCGGCCGTGCCCCCTTCCGCCTCGCGTTATTCGAATCCCCAACGTTATGACTGCATCCATGCCCGCCCTCGTCAACTTCGCCGCCGCCTCGGGCAGTGTGGCGTTGCGTGAAGTTCCGGTGCCCACCATCGAATCGGAGGACGTCCTGCTCCGGGTCGAGTCCGTCGGCGTGTGCGGCAGCGATCTGCACCAGTGGCATGGCACGCACAGCTGGCCGGTCAACTACCCCTGCATCCTGGGGCACGAGTTCGGCGGCGTCATCGCCCGGGCCGGCAACAACGTCCGGCGCTTCAAGGAAGGCGACCGGGTCGTGAGCGAGACGGCCGCCGTGATCGATCTGTATTCCCCGTTCACACGCAGCGGGCTGTATAACCTGGACCCCTCGCGCAAGGGCTTCGGCTATGGCGTCGACGGCGCCATGGCGCCCTACGTCCGCGTCCCGGAGCGCTGCCTGCATGCCGTGCCGGACACCCTCCCCTTCGACAAGGCGGCCCTCACCGAACCGTGCTGCGTGGCCTACAACGCGATGTGCATGAACACCCGGATCCGTCCGGGCGACATCGTGCTCGTCATCGGCCCCGGCCCGATCGGGCTGCTATGCGCCGCGATGGCGAAGCTCAACGGCGCCATCGTGCTGCTCGCCGGCCTCGCCGCGGACGCGCACCGGCTCGGCGTCGGGCGGCAGCTCGGCGTGGACGAGGTGCTGACCGAGCGGGTGCTCGAACAGGTGCGCGATCGCACCGACGGCTTCGGCGCGGACATCGTGGTGGACGCCGCCGGCGTGTCGGACACGCTGAAACTGGCCATCGACGCGGTGCGGCCGGCCGGCCAGGTGACCAAGGTCGGCTGGGGCCCGAAACCGCTCGGCTTCAACCTGGACCCGCTCGTCCAGAAAAACGTCACCCTCCAGGGATCCTTCTCCCACAACTGGCCCGTCTGGGAGCGCGTCATCCGCCTGCTCGACACCGGGCTCATCAACCTCGATCCGGTCATCAGTAAGGTGGCCCCCCTCGAAGACTGGCACGACTGCTTCTCGCACATGCTCGACGGCAGCTATGTGAAGGCGGTGCTCAAACCGGGGTTGTGATACTACCTTCCAGGTGTCGCGCACGTGAGCGAGGCGATCCCGGGATATGGGAAGTGGGATACGGGATACGGGATGCAAGATGTTTACCGAAAAACCGTGCGTTAAATCGTGATCCTGCATCCCAGTATCCTGCATCCCAGTATCCTGCATCCCAGTATATCCTGCATCCCAGTATCCTGCATCCCAGTATCCTGCATCCCAGTATCCTGCATCCCAATATCCTGCATCGGAAGACCTGAGACCATGGTGAGTAACATCAGTTACGAATTGCGCTAACGCTATGCCGCTTGCTGTATTCCCCAAATGCTTCCTCGACCAGCTCTGTGTGACCGGCGAAATGACGGTCGACGCCTGGCTGGACCTCGCCGGCACGCTGGACGTCGACGGCTACGAATTCTACTGGGGCTTCACGCCCTGGCAGGATCCCGCCGAACTCGACCGGATCCGGCGGCGCGTCGAGGATGCGGGACGGCACATCCCGATGATGTGTTTCTCGCCCGACTACACGCGTCCGACCCGCGCGGAGCGGCAGGAGGAAGTCGCGAAACAGCGGGCCGCCATCGAGGCGACCGCCCGGCTGGGCGGACCCTACTGCCGGGTCCTGTCCGGCCAGCGCCGGCCGGAGGTCTCGCGCGAGACGGGCATCCAGTGGGTCGCGGAGTGCATCCATGAGGCGCTGCCCGATGCCGAGCGGCATGGCGTCACCCTCATCCTGGAAAACCATTACAAAGACGGCTACTGGACCCATCCCGAATTCGCCCAGAAAGCAGACGTCTTCCTGGAGTTGGTGGACGCCATTGGGACGCATCCCTTTTTCGGGATCAACTACGATCCGTCGAACGCCATCGTCGCCGGCGACGACCCGATCGCGCTGCTCGAAGCCGTCAAGCACCGCGTCGTGACCATGCACGCGAGCGACCGCTATC
>JAWKNW010000050.1 GCA_041391505.1 Rhodothermales bacterium | reverse complement strand
GCCGGAAGGCTATACCGTGACGTTGACCTTCAAGAACAACGATCCGGTGATGGCCCACAGCATCGGGGTCGCGATGCCGATGGCCGCCTACCCCCCGATGTTCGACAACCCGCAGCCCGTGTTTGCCGGCGCCATCAGCTCGAATCCGACCGACATGACCGGGGCGACGCTGCCCGGCAAAAGCGAAGTGCTCACGTTCCAGGCGGACAAGGCCGGCGACTACGTGCTGGTCTGCTACATCCCGGCGCACGCCACCACCGGCATGTGGGTCCATTTCAAGGTGTCGGCCGACGGTAAGGCCGGCCTGATCACCGGGTGACCCGATTCCAACCTGCGCGGGCCCGGCGAGGGCCGGGTCCGCATCCCTTTCGACGAACCATGAACGCCACCCAACGCATCGTACCGCTGCTCTGGCTTTCCGTCGCGCTCGCGACGGGCTGCGCCACCCAGCGATCCCCGCTGACATTTTATGCCGGCCTCGAGCCGGGCCTGGAAACGGTCTGGCCGCTTCCGCCCGAAGCACCGCGCGTCCGCTACCAGGGCGAGTTGACCTCGCAGGAGAGTATCGGTTTTTCGCACAGCTTCGGGCAGCGTCTGCGGCACGCCGTGCTCGGGACTGACCTGGGCGACGATATCCTGGTCCACCGGCCGTTCGATGTGCACGTGGCCGTCGACGGGCGGATCTTCGTGTCGAACGGGATGCAGGGGAGCGTGATGCGGTTCGATCCCCTGCGCAAACAGGCGGAGGAGATCACGCCGACGGGCGCCGGCGTGCTGGCGAAGCCCATGGGGCTGTCGGGCGATGAAAACGGGCTGCTGTATGTCGCGGATCCGGTTCAGCGGCGCGTCGTGGCGCTTACGGCCGACGGCGACTTCGTGCGCGCCTTCGGCGGCCGCGGCGTTCTGCTCAACCCGGTCGATGTCGCCGTCTCCGATGCCGGCGACCGGATCTATGTCGCCGACAGCTACCTCCATCAGGTGGTGGTGTTTCGGGACGACGGGACGCTGCTGCGCCGCATCGGGAAAGATGCAGGCGACCTGGACGAGAAAATCGAGCGCCGCGCGGCGCTGCTGGCCAGCGCCGTTCCGGGCCACCCGGTGAGCGAACCCAGCGACCTGACCGAAAACAGGAGCAATGCGCCGGGAGAGTTCCGGTACCCGGCGTTCATCGACGTCGGGCCCGACGGCACCGTGTACGTCTCGGACGGGATGAACTTCAGGGTCCAGGCTTTCGATCGGGACGGCGACTACCTGTTCGCATTCGGCCGGCAGGGCGATTCGCCCGGTTCGTTCGCCCGCCCCAAGGGGCTCGCCGTCAACAGCGAGGGCCATGTCTACGTGGCGGATGCCGCCTTCAACAACGTCCAGATCTTCGATGCGACAGGGCGTCTCCTGCTTTCGTTTGGCGCGATAGGGGGCGGCCCGGGACAACTCTGGCTTCCCCTCGGCATCGCCATTGACGGGCAGGACCGCGTCTACGTGGCGGATCGCTACAACAGCCGCATCCAGATCTACCAGTATCACCCGTCGCCCGACGCGCCGGCGACGGATCCCCTGATCCCTGCCAGCCAGGGAAATCATTAGACCTGTTCAACCCACTTCAAGCCACCGATACGCATGATGCCGTACTCCAACCCTCCATTCGTTTCGCGGGCGCTGGCCGGCCTGCTGCTGTGCGCCGGCCTGCTCGCGTCGCCGCTGGATACGCTGGCGCAAACCGACAATGTGTCGAACACGAAGCATAACCTGTCGCTCCTCTCGGGCGGCAACGACCCCACGGTGGGCAACAATCTGGTCGACTACGGCGAGGTGTGCGTCTATTGCCACACGCCGCATACCGGCAGCATCAGCGCGCCGCTGTGGAACCGCAACTTCTCGTCGGCCACCTACAACATGTACGACGCCAACCACAGCTCGACGATCGACATGAACGTGGATGCGCAGCCCAGCGGCACGTCGCTCGCGTGCCTCAGCTGCCACGACGGGACGATCGGCCTCGACGTCGTCGTCAATGCCCCGAATTCGTATGGCGGCGGCGTACCGGGATCGACGCCCGGGACCAACACCATGCCGGCCAGCAGCAATGCGCTGCTCGATACCGACCTCCGCAACGACCACCCGATCTCGGTCGTGTTCGATCCCGGTCAGGACCCCGCCTTCAACGCCGTCGCCTCGGTGCGCGCCGCCGGCGTGAAGCTGTTCGTCGATCCGACGTCGCTGGGCGAGAAGGTGCAGTGCGCCAGTTGCCACAATCCGCACAACAACACCAACTCGCCGCTGCTTCGCATCAACAACAGCGGCAGCAGCCTCTGCCTGACCTGCCACATCAAGTAGACCCGAATCACCACCCAACGAGGTCACTCATGCGTTTTTTGTTCAAGCGGGCGGCCCGCGACGGCTTGCTGGTATGGCCGATCATGCTGCTGGGCGTGCTCGCGCTCGCCGGCTGCCGGCAGGCGCTCTCCGTCGTCTTCGATCTCCCGGAAAAGTCCGCCGCGCCGGCGCAGACGCGCATGGCGGTGAGCGCCGTGCCGATCCGGCACGAGGAACTGCCGCGCCCCCTCATCGAGGCGACGCTCGACCCCGACAGCGTCGTGCAGATGCTGCCCCGCGATCATGCCGGCAACATCGACTGGATGGCCGCCCTGCGCGACGGCACCATCCGGCCGCGCACGGCCATCCCGGGCGACTCGGCGAGCCTCTTCGTTGGGACGCCGTTCCGTTTCGGGTTCGATTTCTATTTCCCGGGGCCGGCGCCGATGTTCGACGCCTTCTTCCCCCACTCGGCGCACACGCAATGGGTGGCGTGCCAGCAATGCCACGGGCCGATTTTTCGGTACCGGGACAACGAGATCAAGATGGCGGACGTGCTGAGCGGGAAGTTCTGCGGAGAATGCCACGGGAAGGTCGCCTTCCAGCCCGTCACCGCCTGCGAACGCTGCCACCAGGATCTGCCCCAGCCGGCGGACCGCGCGCAGCCCGATCTGCTGCTCGGCAACATCCGCATGCACCGCATCGAGGCGCCGATCGCCTCGGCGGATTCCGCCGCCGCGCCCGGGGACACCGCGCAGGTGGCCCAGCCATTGATTTCCGATGCCTCCCTGCCTGAAGCCGTCTTTCCCCACTGGGTGCATCGCATTCGTTTTACCTGCAACGTGTGCCACACGGGGCTCTTCACCCCGGAGGCCGGCTCGAACGAGATCACGATGCAGCAGATCAGCGCCGGCGAGGCCTGCGGCCAGTGCCACGACGGTCGGACGGCGTTTGCCGCCGGCTTCGGCAACTGCCAGCGCTGCCACGTTGAAGCCATTGCCCAGAACGGACCGTGATGACGCATCCGCGTTCATATCGATTCGCACTGGGCATCCTGGCGGTCGGCCTGTGGGTGGCAGCGCCGGCCGCCGGGCAAGTTTTTCGGCTGATCCCGCAACAGACGCGTCTGGGGAGCAGCTACGACGGTAACTGGCGGACGAACACGGGGCTCATCGACCGATCGTTCGCGCAGAACAACTTCCGCCAGTGGGTCGTGCTGCCGTTCGACGGGTCGATCGGCCGGCGGGATCTCTTCCGCTACCGGTTCGAAATCCAGCCCACCCTCACGCAGCAACGGTCGACCGATCTGCCCGATCCGCTGCAGACGCGCCACCTCGCCTACGCGGCCGACGCCACACTCCTCGCGTCGAGCCCGGTGTCGCTGCAGACGCACTATTCGCGTACGACCGGCCTGCGCCAGGGCGGCTTCGGTACGCAGGGAGAATTCGCGTCGACCCGGTTCAGTCCGACGCTCCATCTCCAGAACCGCCTCCTGCCGATCACGCTCTCCTATGCCGATCAAACAAACCGCAACGTGACCCAGGTGGGGCCGACCCTGACACCGATCGAGCAGTGGGATGCCACGCGCACGTTCCGCGCCGCCGCTTCCAATCGGAAGATCGACATCGCCTACGAGCAGATGACGTTTGACGATCGGGTGTACGAAAGCGACTTCGCATCGCGCAGTTTCCATCTCAACCATACCCTGCGCTGGGGAAAACGGAGCGAACTCATCAGCCGGTACCAGACCACGGAGCGTACCGGAACGCTGCCGTATGCGCGCCGGAGCTGGTCGGAGAACGTCCGGTTGCAGCATGCGGCGAACACCTATACCCGGCTTGGCATGAACCGCTACCATGCGGAAGGGCTGGGCGGGATGTCGGATGGCGCGGCCTACACCTGGGCGATGTTTTCGGACATCCGCCCCTGGCTGGGCATCGGCGGCGATGCCAGCCGCAGCATGAATGCGTTCGACGGGGGCAAACAGACCGTGACATCGGCCGGCCCCCAGGTCCGGTTCGGCGTCCACCTGCCGCTCGGGCTCTATTTTTCGGGGGGTGGATCGATCGGGATCCTTCGCCGCGACCTCGACGACGCCGGCAGCCGCACGGTTGCCGTGCTCCGCGAATCGTACCGCGTGGACCAGACGGGGCTCGTCCTGCTGGAGCAGGTGGATGTCGACCTGACGAGCATCGTCATCCAGAGCGGGGATGAAACGCTCGTGTTTGTGGAGGGGCTCGACTACCGGCTGCTCGACGTGGGCAACCTCGTGCAGATCGAGGTGCTCGCCGGCTCCCGCGTCCGCGCCGGGGACGCAATCCTCGTGAGCTACCGCTACCGGCCGGAGATCGCCGCCGTGGAGCGCGGATCGGTCGGCAGCCTCGACCTCGGGCTCCGGGTGGATGGCCTTTCGCTGCAGCACAGCCGGTCGCGCCGCGCGACGTCGATGGGCGAGGGGCTGATCACGGGGGACTTCCAGCAGCACAACACGGCCTTCCGGATGCAGCGCCGCGTTCCTATCGGCCAGCTGCGCCTCACGCTCACGCACCGCAAGCGCGAGTCGGTCAACATCGACTACACGGCATCCGAGGCGAACCTGTCGCTCGGCCTGCCGCCCTGGAAAACGACCACGCTCAGCATCGACGCCACGGCGCGCGCCGTCAGCGAGTCGGCGGATCGCCTGTCGCTCTATGCGGTCAACGGCATCGTCACCTGGGATCTGCTCGCGAACCTCCGGTTGCGGACCTCCGCCGGCTTCCAGTACTGGGAACAGCGGCTCACCGACGCGCAGCGCATCGTCTCCCTCACCGCCGCGCTCGACTATGCGATCGGCCAGACCCAGGTGCGCGCCAACTACGCGTACGACCGGCGCAACATGCTGTACCTCACGAGCGGAAACCGGCTATCGCTGTATCTGCTGCGACGGTTCTGATCAGGTGATCACCAGACCGGCGTTTGCCAGCCGGTCGGTGACGGACTGCAGCGTCCCTTCGTATTCCCAGTACATCACCCGCCCGTGCGAGGAGGTGACGAGGAGGTATTTTTCGGAAATCGACTGGATGCGATCCACCGCAATCAGCTTGTCCATGAATGCGTCGTCGTGGGTTTCTTCCACGATTTCCTGGTGGTCTTCGGTGTAGCCGTGCAGGGTGATCGCGTTGCGTACACGGAGCGAGATGAACTTCATGGGGCTGCCGTTCTCGTTGCGTGAAGGGGGATGCGGTCATTTCGCCGCGCGATTCAGCTGGCGCGGGTCGCGCATGAACGCATCGAAGGGGCCGGCGTCGAATCCGCCGGCGAAAAAGGCGAGGCGGAACTGCCGGTAATACGCCGGCGCCTGCCGCATGCGGTGCGTATCGTCGAAGATCGCGAGCCTCGCGTTCGGATAGGCGTCCGCCAGCAGCCGGCCTTCCGCCGTGCCGTAGACATGATCCTGGGCGGCGGCCACCACGAGCACTTCCCCCGGATAGGAAGCCCGGGTGTCGCCGAGGTCGAAACGCGGAAGTTCGAGGCGGCCGGCGCGCGCGTCGTCGAGGTAGTCGGCCAGCAGCGGCCCGGTCCACTCGAACATCAGGTTCAGCGAGTCCACATCCCGCGGATACCGATACGCCATCAGGCCTTCGCCCAGCAATTCGAGCATGCGCACCCGCGCCGCGTCCATCGACGGGACGGAGAGCATCTTCTGGATCAGCGGGCGATTGTAGACCGGTTGGATCCAGCGGCGCCAGTAGGGCGCTGAGCGACCGCCGGCGAGCGCATCGATGAACGCCTGCTGGACGGTGTAGGCGCCGAGGGTGTCGTAGGGGATGCGCTGCAGCATGAACAGCAGCGAGGTCCGGTCGAAGCGGTCCGCATCCAGCAGGGATTGCAGCCGGTCCAGGGTACGTGGGGAACGCGCGCGCATCGTGGCGACGAAGGTGCAATACGAAGCCAGCCCGTGTTTCCGGGCCAGGTCGGGGGCGCCCGTTACTTCGATGAGCGCCCGGGAGACGTGCTCGCCGTACCGGGAGAGATACTGCTGGACGAGGACGCCCCCCCCCGAGCCGCCGTACAGCATGATCCGGCCGTCGGCGGGCAGCAGCCCGTTGCGTTGGGCATCCTGGCGGACGCGTTCGATGTCCTCGACATGCTGCCACGAGCCGTAAAGCCGCAGCGCGGTCGTCCGATCGAGCGCGCCGGCGGCGTCGTACACCTCGGGGAACAGCGTCGGGTCGTGACCGCGCCGGCCGATGACGACATACGCCGCACCGTCGATCTTCCCGGCCAGGATGTCCGGTATGTCGCCGGGGCCGACCAGCGGCTGCTGCCCGTCGGTGAGCACGAAAACGACCCCGCTGTCCGGATGGAACGCCGGGCTCAGGCGGTAAAAGCCTACATACGTGCCGGCCGACGGGTCGGTATGATCCAGCGGCAGGTTCAGGTAATGGAGCCGGTCGTCGGGCGGATGATCGGGATAAAACGTGCCGGCAGCAAGCCGATCGGCGGGCGCGGCGGTGTAGCCGAGGTAGGCCCAGGCCCCCCAGCCGGCCAGCGCGGTCAGCACGCAGGCGACGACGACGAGGATACGGCGGGAACGGCGAGGCATGGGTGGGGCGATATCAGCGTTGGGGCTGGATGGTGTCGGGTGAGCGGCGTCGCGCGTTGACCGCATCGCGGAGCGCGAAGATCGCGGCGCGAAGGACGTCGGCGCTCGCCGGCGAGGCGACGATGGCATCCGCGTCCATGCCGGCGGCGAGACCCGGTATGCGTACGCAGGCTTCGTCGACGAGATACGCGGACATCGTGCGGAGTGTCTCTTTCAGCGCGGCGTCGGCATGATGCGCGCGCATCGAGGCGTTCAGCACGGCCACTTCCTTGTACGCGAAGGGTCCGAACCCGACGAGCCAGTCGAGCGCGTTCTTCATCGCGCCGGTGACGCCGTGGGCGTATTCGGGACTGGCGATCAGGAAGGCGTCCGCGGCCTCGACGGCGGACCATAAGGCGCGCACCGGAGCCGGCGGGTCGTGTTCGTCGTCCGGGTTGAACAGGGGAAGCCGGCCCAGTCCGTCGTACACCCGGATGGACAGTCCGGCCGGCGCCAGCCGCGTCGCCGCTCGCAACAGCGTGGTGTTGATGGAGATCGAACGGAGGCTTCCGGAGAAGGCCAGGACATGGAGCATGGGCCGTGCGGGAATCAGAACGATCGCAAGGTATGAAACGCGGCGCTAGCGATCCCCTGAGATGAGCTTGATCGTGTTTCGTTTCAGGTCGTCGTAGGCGCCGCTGTCGCGGTTCGAAAACAGGATGAGCGTCAGATCGGGGGTGGGGAATCGCCGCAGCTCGAAGTTGACGCCGCGGGCCGTGCCTCCGTGACCGTACGAATCGACGTCGCCGTCACGCGAGAGGATGAACCCGTAGCCATACTGGAAAGGCGCCTCAAAGCCGGTCGTTTTTGACGTGCGCAGGGTCTGCAAGGTCTGGGAACTGACGATCGCTCCGGCCTCGAGGCCCTGTACGAAACGCAGCATGTCGCGCGGCGTCGCGTAGCCGCCGCCGGCCGCCGATCCACGGCCCGGCGTATCGGCGCGCGCCCACGCCCCGGAGGGCAGCCGGACGAGCGCCTCCGCGCGATCCGGGGTGCCCTCTCCGTGCCGGTAGGAATCGGATTGCGTCATGCCGAGCGGTTCATAGATCAGCGAGCGGACGACGTCGAAATAGTCCTCGCCCGTCACGCGCTCGACGACGAGGCCGGCGAGGATGAAGTTGGAATTGGAGTACGAAAACGCCTCCCCGGCCGGTCTTTCGATGCCGGCCGCGAGGACGAACGGCAGCATGTCCTCGAGCCGGTCGATCGCATGCCAGGCCCGCTCGTACGCGTCGGTCCAGTATTCGGCGACGCCGGAAGTGTGGGAGAGGAGATGATGGATGGTCACGCCATCGAGGCCGGGGAATTCAGGAAAGAACGGTTGGATGGGCGTTTCGAACGTGAGCCGGCCCTGTTCGACGAGGTGGGCGACCGCCAGCGCGGTGAACATCTTGTTGCCCGAACCGAGGTTGAACCGCGTGCCGGCGGTCACGGGTCGGGTCCCGGCGGAGTCGGCAAACCCGAAGTACCGCTCGAAGATCACCCGGTCGCCTTTTGCGATGAGCATGGCGCCGGAGAGCCCCTCGTCGCGAACGAGGGCATCGATGTAGCCGGAGAGCCAGTCGAGCGTCGAGGGCGCATCCACGGGGCTGTTGGGGAGGTAGATGGGTTCCGAGACGTCGGCGAGAAAACCCAGTTCCGTGATTTTATAGGGCGGCTCGCCGGCGAGGCGGAGCTGGATGTCCTTCCAGGCGTCATCGGTCGTGGCCCGGACGTAGACGTGCAGGATGCGGCTGATCCGGCTGCCCAGGTCCACTTCCACCACTTCCGCATGATGGAACGTGACGGGTCCCATCATCTCGTGCAGCCGGGAGAACAGGCCCGTCAGCCGCTCCTCGCCGGCGTCCTCGATGGTTGCCTCGGCGAAGATCGCGCGGGCCACGCCGGCACGTTCCTCGTCGAACAGGGTATTGATGGCGTCGACGAAGCGCTCGCCATAGCTCGTGGCGAGCGCCCGATCGCGGTCGGTCATCGTCTGGGCGCGCGCGATCGGGATCACCAGGAGGAGCATCAAAAAACACCGTGTACGCATGATCGATCAGGTCAGGTGGAGATGTGTGCGGTCATGCCAGAAGGAACGCCGCGACGGACACACGGACCCGATGCGCGGCTTGAATCTCCCTGAGGTTTGTCTGATGTTTGTCGGTGAAAACGACACTTTTACCGCTTCGCCTCCGTTGTATCGCTGAAAACCCCTGCGCCGAACGCCGAAGAACCTATGTCCGATCTGCCCAACGACGTCGCCTCCGACTTCTATCTCGGGGACTGGCTGGTGCAGCCGTCCCGCCTCCGGCTTTCACGCGGCGAGGTCTCGGAAGCGATCATCGAACCCAAGATGATGGCCGTGCTCGTTATGCTGGCGCGGCGTGCGGGCGAGGTCGTGACGCGGGAGGCGCTGATGGAGGCGGTGTGGCCTGATGTCGTTGTGGTGGACGATACGCTGTCGCGGAGCGTCTCGCAGCTGCGCAATCTGCTGGGCCGGTCGCCGGCCGTCATCGAAACGATCCGCTCGCGCGGCTACCGCCTGGTGTCGCCCGTGCGTCCCGCGACGCCGGCCATACCCTTCCGGCGCCGATGGCGCGTTGCCTGGGTCGCGGCGGTCGGTCTCGCGTTCTGGCTCGCGTTCGGGCTTGGATGGCTGACCAGCCGGCCCGCATCGACCGAGCGTGGCCCCTCCGTGATGTTTATCGACACGTCGAATGTACCGGTGGCAATCCGTCTGGATGAGGTCCTGCCGGTTTCGGGGGATGAGGGCGGCGTGCTCGGACTGGGGGCGGGCGACTCGACGTTCAGCTGGCACACGCAGCCGCCGGCGGATGCCGAATAGCCGACATCCGGTTCAGGATTCCGACCGGAACGCCTGGCCCTTCGCACGCAGGGCCTCTTGTAACAGGCCCAGCGCTTTCGGGCCCATCCCGTGCAGCCCGCGCAGTTCCTTTTCCGTGAACCCGGTCAACTGATCGAGCTGCGTCACGCCGATGGCGGCGAGGGCGCGTTGCGCGGGGCGGCCGATGCCCTTCGGGAAAGCGGAGGGTTCGTCTTTCAAGAATTATAGAGGGCGGCTGGCTGGCGAGGCGTAGTGCCGCCGTCAGGCGCGGGTTGGGTTCATGGTATCCCCAGCGCCACCAGAATAGAGTCGGGGACGATATTGAGGCCCCTGTACGCGCCGTTTTGCTCGGTGAGAAACGCGCGTGTTTCATCGAGCGTGCGCGCACCCAGCCGGCGTCGGGCGTCGTCGCTGGCGCCGGTGGTATCTATTTTCTGCAGGTACCACTGGTTCATGTAGATCACGAACTGGGTTCCGTACACCTGGGGACGTTTTCTGCTCAGCAAGTACCGGTCGGTTGCCGCCGCGACGAGCCAGCGCGCCTCCGCATGCGTGGAGTCGAGCGCGACGGACTTGAGCGCCAGTTCGAGGGCTTGCTCGTAGGCCTGTTGGTCCTCACCATGCTGGAAGATCATGGCCGCATGATAAAAGTCGTTTGCGGTGTGAAGCGAATCCGCATCGCGCATGGCCTGGACGCGCGCGCGCCGGTCGCGGTCGTTTTGAGCGACGATGGACCAGTCTGCGATGGCGCCCGTACGCTCGGCCTGATCGGCTTCATACAGGGCCGTCAGCTGCTGATTGTCCACAGGAGGGGCCGTTGGAGCCGGCGTTTCGCAGGCTGCAAACGAGGCGCAGCCAAAGAGGAGGCCGGCAAGTACGTGCGCTATATGATTCATGCGATCATTTCAGAGGATGCGATGGGTCGCCTTGCGGTTCGCGCACGTACGGCAGGGCCTTATCCGGCGCGCCCCATGCCCTGTATAACTCGGCCAGGCGTGTTTGTGCCTCGATCGTTGTGACCGCATCGTCGCCTCGTCCTTCGCGCAACAGGCGGTAGGCTTCGAGCAGCAGGGGCTCTGCTTCGGCGTACCGGCCGGCCGTCGTTAGCCAGAAGCCGAGGTCGCGTCGAGCAGCGGCGGCAAGGTAGTGATCTTCGGGCAGTTGGGCTGAAATACCATCGAATCCAGCGCGGAGATGGGTCTCTGCTTCCGCCATCTTGCCCTGCATGGTCAACACCTTACCCAGCCCAGCACGGGTGACAAAGGTGTAGAGGTGGTCGCTTCCCAGGGCCTCGTCAAAGATGCTGTACGCTTCACGGAGGATCTCTTCCGCTTCGTCCAGGCGACCGAGATCGACCAGGGTGAGCGAGTAGTTGTAGAGCGAAAGTGCTACATCGGGATGGCGGGTGCCGCGGATCGCTCGGTCGATGGCGACGGCGCGACGCAGGAGCGAGTCGGCCAGGAGATAGTTCTGCCGCTCGCCGGCGATGAGCGCGAGGTTATTGAGGGCGTAGCTGATTTGCGGGTGTTGCTCGCCGTAGGCTTCCAACCAGATGTCCAACGCTTCCCGGTAGCGCGTCTCCGCTTCATCGATGCGCTCGCTGTAATGGAGCACGCCGGCGATATTGTTCGCGGCAATACCCACTTTGGGATGCTTCGGCCCGAGGCGGGTGCGGAGGATGCTGTAGACTTCCCTGAGCCGCGGTTCGGCCAGTGCGTAGTCGCCGAGGTCGTAGTAGAGTAGCGCCAGCCCGTTCAACACTTCGGCGTAAGCCGCGCTATCCATCGGTGTGGACGCGCGTATTGCGGAGAGCGCCTCTTCGTAGTAGCGTTCAGCCTGGAGCGTGTCGCCGGCCTGGCGAAAGCTCGATCCGATATCGTGCAGTGCCTGTACGCGCGCGGGGCCAGATGGCAAGATGTCCACGGCGTTCAGGCGGAGCGCCAGGGCCTCATGGTAGCGGCCCATTGCGAAGGCCAGGTTGGCCATGCCCAGGCGGGTCTCCGCCACGCCGGCGCCCCGTTCGCCTTCTTCTGCAAGGCGCACTTCGAGCGCCTCCTGGTACAGGGGTTCGGCCGTCTCGTATCGGCCCAGGTTGACGTTTACATCACCCAGGAGATGGAGTAGTGCGGCCCGGACGTGGGGCTGACCCGCGAGTTCGGCGCGCACCTGGCGCTCACCCCGGTCCAGAAGGTCGCGCACGCGGAGGGTGTCGAGTCGCTCATCATCCATCCGATTGGGGTCGGATGCGCTCAGTAGCGATTCGGCGAAGGCGGCCACTTCACGGGCTGTGTCGCGTTCGCGCGCGGCCTGCCGGGCCTGCCAGATGGCTCCCGCGAGGCCGGCCGCCAGGGCGAGCACGACAAGTGCCGACGCGCCGATCCCCCACCGGTGCCGGCGAACGAATGAGCGGGCGATATAGGCACGGCTTCCCTGCCGGGCGAGTACGGGCAGGCCGTCGAGGTGGCGCTGGATGTCGTCCACCAGCGCCTCTGCGGACGGGTAGCGTTGGGCCGGCTCTTTACGCAGGGCCTTCAGGAGGATGGCGTCAAGGTCCCCCTGCAGCCGGCTGCGCAGGCGTTGAGGTGTCGTGCGGCGCTGCGCGCTGAGGGACGCGCCGCTCTGCGTGACGCGGGTAGACGGACGCAACGCTTCGGTCTCGAGCACGGCGCGTGCGGTCTCGAAATCCGTCGTGCCTTCGTGGGGCCGTTGGCCGACGAGCAGTTCATAGAGTACCACGCCGAGGCCGAAGACGTCGACGGCCGTCGTAACCGATTCGCCCCGTATCTGTTCGGGAGCGGCGTACGCTGGCGTCATCAACCGAAAGCCGGTCTGCGTATCGATCGCGTCGGCGGACGCTTCGAGCAGTTTCGCAATGCCGAAGTCGAGCAGCTTGACGACCGGTGCCCCATCGTCAGCGACGAGGATATTGGTTGGCTTGAGATCCCGGTGGACGACGAGGGACCGGTGCGCATAGGCTACCGCGTTTCCGACCTGGATAAAGAGGCGCAACCGCTCGTCTATCGAGGCCTGGCGCGCGTCGCAATACCGGTCGATAGGAACGCCCTGAACGTACTCCATCGCGAGGTAGGGCCGGCCGTCGTCCGTCAGGCCGCCGTCGTATAACCGGGCGATGTTCGGGTGTTCGAGCGAGGCCAGAATCTGCCGCTCCGCGAGGAAGCGGCGGACGGGTTCGCCGCCCAAGCCGGGCCGGGTGAGTTTGAGGGCGACGCTGCGCTTGAACCGTCCGTCGCTGCGGTCGGCGAGGTAGACGGCGCCCATCCCACCGCGCCCGAGCAGATACCGGAGGGTGTAGGGTCCGATGGCCGTTTCCGGTGGAATCAGGGGATCGGGATCCGGAGCCCCGCCGGCGTCGAGGAGTGCGGCCATGGCGTCGGGGTGGCCGGCCTGTTCGGGGTTGAGGATGGCGGGTGGCGCGGCATCCGCGCGGAGGAGGGCATCGACTTCGGCGCGCAGGGCCTCGTCATCCGGGCACGCCGCGGCCAGGAAGACAGCCCGTGCCTCGGCCGGTTGCTCCAGTGCCTCGAAAAAAAGCACCTCGATGGTTTTCCAGCGTTCCGGTGTCATGCACCCAGGGTTTGTGCGAGCCAGGCGCGGGCCATGCGCCAGTCCCGGTGGATCGTTGGCACCGACAGGCCCAGGGCGGCGGCGGTTTCTTCGACCGTCATCCCTCCGAAGACCCGGAACTCGACGATTTGCGCTTTGCGCTCGTCGACCCGTTCCAGCAGGGCGAGGGCGTCGTGCAGGCCGACGATGTCGGCCGCGTCGATGGCTGCCGGCTGCGCCTGCTCGTCGAGTTCGACGGCCACAAAGCCACCCCCGCGCTTGTGGGCAGACTGCCTGCGGGCGGCGTCTACGAGGACGTGTCGCATGGCGCGGGCCGCCACCCGCATAAAATGCTGGCGGTCCTGGAGGTCGATCTCTGCAGGTGTGAGGCGGATGAACGCCTCGTGGACGAGCGAGGTCGTGTTGAGTGTCTGGTCGGCGCGGCCCCGGCGCACGTGGCGCGCGAGGCTCTGCAGTTCGTCGTAGAGGCGGGTGAAGAGATCGGCCATGGCGCCGTCGTCGCCGCTGCGGGCGGCGATAAGGAGTGCCGTGACAGGTACGGTGCGGTCGTGCATCCTCGAAGCGACAGGAAAGGCTCAAAACCTGGGGATATCTCTAAGCTATAGGGGTGTTGGTTTACACGCAACAAAAAAGAGTGCCCATGATAGGGTGCGCTCCGTTCTTGCGATGGTAGGTATGGAAGGCGGTCAGATGGCTGCCAGATAGGCCAATCAATCACATCGTATGAAAACCTTACTCAAGTGGACCGGGCGCGTGCTTGGCGGTATCGTTGTCCTTCTTCTCGTAGCCTACATGGTACTGTATTTCCGCTCCGAATCCATCATGGGTCGCACCTGGGACGTAGCCGGCCGTGCGGTGACCATCCAGCCAGACTCCGCCGCGCTCGCTCGGGCGGACCATTTCGTGCACTCACTCTACGGGTGTGCCGGTTGCCATGGCGACGACCTGGCAGGTGGCGTCATGTATGACGGGCCTCCGGGGCGTTTTGTAGCGTCCAACCTCACACCCGGTGGTGTGGGCGCGCAGTACACCGATGAAGACTGGGACCGCGCCATCCGGCATGGCGTCGGGAAAGGTGGGCGCACACTCCTCATAATGGGGGCAGATCGTTTCAGGAACCTGTCGGATCTGGATTTCGCCGCATTGATCGCTTATATCAAAAGCCGGCCGGCCGTTACAAACACACTCCCCCGGGAAACCCTGCGCCCGCTGGGCCGCGTGCTGGTGGGTGCGGGGGTTGTCGTGCCTGCTGTAGTGAAAATCGATCATGACGCGCCGCCTTCGGCCTACATTCCGCCCGATACGACGGCACCGTACGGCGAATTTCTCACCTCGTTGAGTTGCGTGGAATGCCACGGCCCCTCTCTGAGCGGTGGCCCGCATCCCGACCCGGCCGGCCCCAATGCGCCCAATCTGGCTGCCGCCGGCGCATGGCCGAAAGAGCTGTTCATCCGCACGCTCCGCACGGGCGTCACGCCCGACGGCCGGCAGCTCGATCCCAATTGGATGCCCTGGCCCGAGTTCAAGCCGCTTACGGATGGGGAGTTGGCAGCCATGCATGCCTACCTGGGCACCCTCGCACACCAGAGCGCGGATTGAGCCTACCACCCGGCGCGGGCTCCGGGTTCCGTTTCGCTGGCCTGGTCTGCAGATGGGGGCGGCCGGCCGGCAGCGCAGGCCGATGATGCTGGCATACCGTTTGACGAAAGGAGGGGTGTGTACAATCCGTCATCACTTTACCCCATCCTACCATGAAGCGATTTATCCTACCCATAGCCCTTGTCGCGCTCACGATCGCCGGCTGCGACAGCAACAGCGACCCCGATGGCGCCGATGTGCGCCTCACCATGCAGGCCGAATACAGCGCGCCGGCGGCGAAGCGCGCGGCCGTCGTCATCAACGAAGCGAAGCTGCTCGTCAGCCAGATCAAGTTTCAGAGCGACGAAGCCGATTCGCTCGACTTCCGCGCCGGCAGCGTGGTCGTGAACCTCGATCTCGACGATCAGCCGGTCGTCGTTTCCGTCGGGTCGATCCCGGCCGGCGTCTATGAGCATGTTTCTTTTCAGATCCACAAGCCGGAAGACAACGAGACCGTCAGCGACCCCGATTTTAAGGAAGGCACGAGCGGAAACGAGCGGTTTTCCGTGGTTGTCAGCGGCACCTACGATGGCCAGCCGTTTACCTACAAATCCAGGAAGACCGCCCAGCAACGGATCGACTTCAGCCCGAACCTCGTCATCGCCAACCCGGACACCACGCTCGATGTGGCGCTGACGGTCGATGTCGACGGCTGGTTCGTGGATGAAAACGGCCAGGAACTGAACCCCTTGAACGAGTCGGACAGCAACGACATCGACGACGCCATCCGCCGCTCGATTCGCCGGCGCAACTGATCGTAACACGCCGGCGCTGAAGCGGGCCCTCGTCATCCCGGACCTGATCTGGATCCCAGCACCCTCTGGGTCCCGATCGGGCTCCGGGATGACGTGTTTTTAGCCGTCACCACCCGCGGTGCTCCGTTCGTGACAGCTGTTCAGGATTTGCACAACGCCGGCGGTCAGACGGAATAATGCGTGTTTAAACAAAAAAAATTGTAATGGGGAAATTCCATGTAAGTCGTTAAAAAATATGATCTAAAACTGATTCTGCTCAGCGCGTGATGCCTGCTTTTACCTCCGTCCATCCGCGTTCCAACGAATTGGTATACCCTTTGGGAAAGAGCGCTTAACGATTTGTTAACAACCAGCAGCTGCTCGCAGCCACCCAACATGCAACCGCTTTTCAACCTGTCTGCCTGCATGGGCGAGCGCTGCCCAACCGGTTCTTTTCTGGAGGCCAATCCCTTGACGTTTGACACGCTACGACACGCCCCGAAGCGGATCGCGCTCTACTCCCACGACACCTGCGGTCTGGGTCACATGCGGCGCAATTTGCTGATCGCCCAGACACTGGTGGCTGCGTTCCCGGGAGTCGATATCCTGATGCTGACCGGCGCCCGCGAAGCGACGGCCTTTCACCTCCCGGCCGGCGTGGATACGCTGGCGCTTCCCGCCTTCCACAAGGTTGAAGGCGGCGCCTACAAGCCTCGCGGATTTAATCTCGACCTCGAGGACCTGGTCTCCTTCCGCTCGAGCACGCTGCGCACGGCGCTCCAGTCGTTCCGGCCGGACGTGCTGATCGTCGACAAGGTGCCGCGCGGGACGATGGGCGAGCTGGAAGAGGCGCTGGCCTATCTGAAAAGCAAGACGCATACGCGCATCGTGCTCGGTCTTCGCGACGTGCTCGACGAGCCGGAGGTGGTGGCGCGCGAGTGGGAGAAAGAAGACAACTTCCGCGCCGTCCGGGCCTATTACGACGCCGTGTGGGTGTATGGCGATGCCTACGTCTATCCCGCCGACGAGATCTACGGTTTTCCTTCCGAGATGGTCGATCGCCTGATGTATACCGGCTATCTGGATCCGAAAGTTCGTTGGGCGGCCGATGGCGATCGCCGGCCCGAAAACGACCCGAAACTGCCAGACGGACCCTTCTATCTTTGCGCCGTGGGTGGCGGCCAGGATGGATTCCGTCTGGCAGAACTCTTTGCGCAGGCCACGTTCCCCGAAGGCGTCACCGGTCTCATCATCACCGGGCCGCACATGCCGAAGCCGGCCATGGATCGCCTGGAGGCGATCTGCCAGGACCGTCCGCATGTACGCATCGAACGCTTCCACGCCGAACCGACCCTGCTGTACCAGCGCGCCGAGCGCATCGTCTCGATGGGCGGCTACAACACGATCATGGAGCTCATCTCGATGGGCAAACGTCCGCTCGTGCTGCCCCGCATCGAACCGCGCCGCGAGCAGATGATCCGCGCCGAGGCCTTCGGCCGGCGTGGTCTGCTCGACGTACTGGACCCGCTTACGGCCATGCCCGACACCATCAGCGCCTGGTTCAGCAGCGAAGCGCTGCCCGTGCCGGTCGTCCATGATGTCCTCGACATGAACGGTCTGGATCGCCTGCCCCGGCTCGTGACCGACCTCCTGACTCCTTCCCATTCCAACCCGCTGATTTCGACCGAGGTGCTCCATGTTTGAATCCAACAGCCCCCGCATCGGCTATGTCGTGAAGCGCTACCCGCGCTACTCCGAAACGTTTATCGTCAACGAGATCCTGGCGCACGAGCGCGCCGGCCTCGATCTGGAAATCTTCTCGCTCCGCCCTCCGTGCGACACCCATTTTCAGGCGTCCATCTCGCAGGTGCGCGCGCCGGTGACCTACCTCGACGAGGCGGTCAAGATGGCCGACCTGTGGACGGCGGTCGGCCGGATCGCCTCGAAGCGGCCCGAAGTGGGTCTGCTGCTGGCGCAGTTCGATCGGGAGGATCCCCGCGATGTATACCAGGCTTTGCAGCTGACGCGGATGATCCGCGACCGGGGCATCACCCACCTGCACGCGCACTTCGCCACGTCCGCCACCTCGGTGGCGCGGATGGCGGCGCTCATGGCCGGCGTGCCGTACACGTTCACGGCCCATGCGAAGGACATCTTCCATGAGAGCGTCGACCGGGACGACCTGACCCGCAAGCTGCGCGATGCGGCCGGCGTGGTCACCGTCAGCGAGTTTAACCTGCGGTTTCTCCGTCAGCACTACGGCGCGCACGCCGACCGCGTCACGCGCATCTACAACGGGCTGGATCTCGACGCGTTCGCCTTCTCCGATCCGGCGGATCGCAAGCCGATCATCGCGGCGGTGGGCCGCCTCGTCGAGAAAAAAGGGTTTGAGGATCTGATCGACGCGTGCGACCTGCTCGCGGCGGAAGGGCTCGATTTCGAGTGCCATATCGCCGGCGGCGGCGAGCTGGAGCATGCCCTGCGGGAGCGCATCGCCACGAAGCGGCTCGGCAGTTTCGTCAAGATGCTCGGCCCCCTCCCGATGCCGGAGGTGATCCGGCTGATGCGGAGTGCCTCGGTGTTCGCCGCGCCGTGCGTGGTGGGCCGCGACGGCAACCGCGACGGCCTCCCGACGGTGC